>DATADQ010000113.1:0-12484 GCA_036258455.1 Nitrososphaeraceae archaeon
CCAAAATTTTTCCGCATAATTGCGTGATGTATAGCTTCCCGTGGACCCGCATACATCATTGTTGTATGAATAGTTGAAAACAATACCCTATTTTTAGGAAAATAATTCATGATTAACGACTCGTAGGCTTTAATTATTAGAGTGTCAGTGAAGTCGCCTATCTTTTTTTTGCCTATTAGTGGGTTGACAAACAATCCGTCGTAAAGATTCAGAGCAGCTTTTTGAAGCATTTCATGAGCAACGTGAGGTACATTTCTAGTTTGAAATCCTACGACTGTTTTCCAACCTCGCTTGACAATTTCAGAACGTGTTTGCGAAGGATGCATTCTAAACTTTTGGATTTCATCATTTTCTTTCATATGAAAAACTTCCACTAATCCGCCGACTAGGAATTCTTTCATCTTAAATAATCGGGTTACCCCGGGATGATTTACGTCAGTAGTCCCGTATACTGCATTTGCAACTTTCTCTTTATTATATCCATAAATTTCCTCTACATGCATTATGCCAAATTTTTCGCAACCTGAACAAAGAGCAACATCCTTTAAATTCTTCATTTGCGTTGCAATCTCCCTTTCTGCATCAAGAATGATAGGGATCGTCCATGGAATACTGTTACTCAGTCGTCCTTCTTTTAGGACGCTCAAAAAATCCTCTTCAATCATAAAAGCTTCAAGAGGACTAAAGACACCTGTAGCTATATTTTCAGCATCATTTCTAATATCAGAAGATACTTCAAAAGTCTTCAGATCGTCATAATTTTTTTCAATGTATTTATTAATTAATTTACCACCATGTGGTAAAATAAGGCTAGCTGCCAATAATCATTATTTACCTTCTTTCCAATGCAAACCACATTCCTTATGAGAATCGATTTCCCACCACCACCTTCCGGCCCTGGGATCTTCGCCTTGCTTGACAGCTCTTGTACAAGGTTCACAGCCAATACTGGGATATCCTCGATCATGTAATTCATTATATGGAATTTTATTCTCATGAATATATTCCCAAACTTCATCATTAGTCCAGTCGGCCAACGGATTTAATTTAATAATATAGTTGTTCAAGGTGTCAACCTCTATCTTCATTATCTTCTTTCTAGTTACTGATTGATCCCGACGAAGTCCAGTAATCCAACAATCGAATTGTTTTAACGCTCTTTTCAATGGTTCAATCTTTCTAATATTGCAGCATAATTTCCTGTTTTCCACGCTTTCATACATTAGATTCATTCCTTTGTTTGCGACCATCTCTTCAACTTCACTTGCATTTGGGAAATACACGTCAACTTTAATATGGTATTTTTTTCTTGTCTTATCAATAAGATCATAAGTTTCCTGGTTTAGTCTACCAGTATCCAAGGTAAATACTCTAGTAAGATTCCTATTAATTTTGCACATCATATCTATTACTACAACATCTTCAGCACCGAAGCTTGACGCAAGTACCATTTTATCACCATATCTCTTGAATCCCCATTCTAGTATCTCAGCGGCAGGTTTTGATTCTACTTCTTCGGCAATATCCCTTATTTCGCTCATCAAGGCATCCTGTGCTTTCTGATCATCATGGTTTGTCTGCATTATTTTAATTTGAGAAAAATAGGCTTATAATTATTATTCTTTTTATCGGTTTAAATTAATAAAGCTAACTAACTTAAATATACTTGGGAGGAGTTTTTATCCATTAGGAAGATTCATTATTAGTGTTGTATATGAGTGATATGAGGGGGTTTTAGTTTTTGGCTCATGATTTATGGCAAAATATATTCAAATATCAAAATCTAGGCTTCGATCCGATTGGATGGATATCAAATTGCTCTAATGAGGTTGATTATTTTTCATTAGGGAAATCATTTGAGAGGATAAAGCACGATTCATGGGCTAATTTGTCGTGGTTTGAATCATTCCACTATAGCGGAAAAAATCCCGATATAACACGAAGAACATACAATGTGACCGAATCAATTTCAGAGGATTTCAAAAACAAGAGAATTATTTCATTAATGAGAATTCACAATGAAGTGGCAGAAGATCAACAAAGTCTGTCCCATCTTCTAAGTAATTTTTTTGGTAAAAGGCCACCTAAACACCAGTTAAGAAGATTGGTACTATCTACCACATCACAGTATGAATCACAATTTGGACTGGTCGATTACATTGACACACATAGAGGAAATAAGTTGGGATATACTGCTGTCAATATTTCGTCTGGAAAACTAATTGATCCGGATGAAGAACCAGATTCAATGGTTAATACTTCAATTGCGTTAGCTTCAGCCCTCGAAAATCTCCTGCTGCTTGGATGCACCTCGGGTTTTAGAATAATACCGATTTATGACGCTCCAGATGAGAATCTACTGGACAGAATAAGAACAAATAACGATATGTTTGCAGCAAAATACAATCTGTTACTCGATGATTATAGTTCCCTTAAATTAGGAAAACTTTTCTTTGGAGCGACAGCATATGCTCACTCTACCAAGGAATTGCCTGTGAGATATGATCTCGCTCAACCTGGTATGGTAGTAATATTGACTGATAAATTTGGCTCATTAACTCCATTGAGCATTTACACAATAAGTCAGATCGGCGAAATGAATTCCATCATAGGTAAGCATGAATCAATTGACATTAACATCAAGAATGAAATAATAAAATCATTAACGCAACCCAGGTTTTCCCTGGGCAAGATAATTTCAAAATATTGTACTGACTTTGGAAAAGAAATTGATACAAACGAGAGCATTGTCGGCGTATTTCCTGTTGGATCGGATGGGATTTTGGCATTGATCAATTTGGCTAAAATTTCAAATTCTCACATAGTAGTAAATGAAGTTCCAATAAAATATGAGGAATTGGCTAGATTTGCTACAGATGAATTTCTTGTGTCTAATTCAACAGCGTCTATGAATGGATGTCATTTGATAATTTCAAGTGAAGATTTGGCACCACTAATTTTGGAAGATCTTAGAAAACATAACTTCAATCCACAGATAATAGGTTTTATTACTGATAGGGAACGACCAATGGTTACCATAAATAATAATATAAACAAATATGTAGCAGCAAAGCACATTACATCACTTTTCAATATTTCATCAAAAATCGGTATCGAGTAAGGCTACTAAAAATTAGAAATATTTTATTATTTGAGAGAACAGTAAAATAATATGAATGCAACAACTGCCGATAACTGCATATTCTGTAAGATTGCTCTAAAGAAAATTGATGCCAAGATAATAGATGAAAATGAAAATGCAATTGCATTGCTTGATGCCTTTCCATTGACAGCCGGGCACACTCTGGTTATAACAAAAAAACACTATACAAAGTTACAAGAAATTGAACTTGATCAAATGGCCCAATTGTTTAAATTGGTACACAAAATATTACCTCCCATAGAAAAGGGAACAGGTGTACAAAGTACTTTAATAGCTATCCACAATGGTAAAGATGCAGGACAAGTAATACCACATCTACATGTACATATAGTACCAAGAAAGGCTGGAGATGGTGGAGGTGCAATCCATTCTATGTTTGATTCAAGCCATAGATTGAGTGAGGATGAAATGAATAAAGTACTCAAAAACATTAAAGAATAATTTGACTAGACTTAAAGCTGACATAAATGACTTAATTTGGTTTAATGGTTAAACTTGTATTGACAAGTTCCCTTAAATTATATAATGTGAAATTTGGAATCTCATTTTGATTTGTAGCCTCTTGTAAGTTAAAAATAGAATTAGTAAGCCTTATCGAAATCATTCCCAACGTGTTTGCGATTTGTATATGTGTATCAAGTCTGTCTCCAACCAGTACAGATTCTCCTGATCTCTTTTTCAAAATATTTAAAATCGATTTAAAAATTTCTTTACCCCGTTCCTTATCCCCTTCGTATGAGAAAATACAACAATCAAAGTACCTGGCTAATTGATAATCCTCCAAGATTCTTAATATTTTCTGACTGGCAAAAATTCCTATCTTAAAATTTTTGGAAAGAATTTCGAGGGTGGTTATCGCATCATTGTATGGATACAATAAGTGTTTCTGAGCAAATTCTATTGAAGGAAGAATATATTTTAAGATCATTTTTTCGTATCCTGTTGGCATCAACCCCCTACAAATTTGAATAACTAATTCTTCAATTTCATCTTTTACCAATTTCCTATTCTTTATGATATCGTTTTTGACTGCTTCATAATTCCTGCTATCAATTTTAGCTCCAAACTGATTTAATAAATATAGTAGTCTAGAATCAATATATGAATAGAAAATTTCTTCGTCTATTAATATTCTTCCCCCCAGGAATATAAAATTTAGCATCAAGTATCACTATAATTTAGTATTTCCAAATTAATTTTTATTAACAAAATAGGGATCATTGTTCATTTTAGATCGATGTTTTTTCTTTTAATTTCAATATATGATTCTCTAAGTAGAACAAAAATAAGGGAAAAGATTGTTACTGCTGTTGAGAGATGAATTGCAACTATAATAGGATTCAATTTGGTTGATACAACAAAAATTCCCATAACAATTTGGATAATAATCAATGAGGTAACAATTATCACCACCAATTTATTTAACCTCCAATAACTTTTTCTAATAAAAAATAAGTATATGCTGGTAAAGATAGTACCAGTTATAGCCACAAGTCGATGAAAGTGTTCATAGAAGAATTTCTCCGGAGGAAACGCAAAACCATTAGGACATAAGGGCCATTCAGGGCATGCTACACCCCTATTCAAAGAAGAAATATAAACACCAATAAGCATAGTCGCATAAATTAGACTCAGGGATATAAACGGCAATATTAGATTTAAAAGTTTGATATTTTTCATATCCAGTTAATTATTGATTTATCATGTTTGATTTACTAAATCTTAGGACTTTGCATCGATAGAAAATAATTCATTGAATTTGTAGAAGCTAAAGGAAGTGAATTCATAATAGTTCTTCGTCGATCTTTTCCATTTTATCAACATAACTAGCACAATTACATCCCAGTATCAAGCACCTACCTACGTCGAATAGGGAGTTTTTTCTATTTTTATTCTTTTCTAGTTCATGTGCTACATAGACATGACCACAATAATCGCAGTTCACAGGTAATAAAGACTGAACATCTGTTATTAACTTTGTCAGTGTCATGTCATTGAAATCTATTCAAATTAGAAATGTTTTATCTCAGTTCCGTTTTTATATAATGCATCGATAGTCTATTACAGAATATGGCGATATACAATGAACATTAATGAATTCGTTTCTACTTTGCCAAGTTCAATTCTTAAAGGCAATAATATCAAATTGCCCGATAATGTGATTAGAAGAATGTTCGAACTCGTTAGTCTTAATAAGAACGATATTTTTTATGATCTTGGTTGTGGAAATAGTAATGCGATATACATCGCGTCGATGGAATATAACGTGAAGAAGGCTATAGGTATTGAAAAAAGAAAAACAGCAGTAAAAGAAATAGTAGAAAAGACTCAAGTATTAAAAAACATTAAAGTGATCATTAACGATATACGGAGAGTAGATATCTCTGATGGTAATGTGTTTCTTTTTTGGTTTAATGATGACAGAATCATAAAAAAGATGATAGAAAAATTTTCTACAGATTTGAAAGATGGCAGTAGAATAATTTCGATATGGTCTCCACCGGGTCTGATTATACCAGCTAAAATTGATTTTCCCTTTTTTGTGTCCCGTACACCTTTCAGGTTCGCAAGGAGTATTGAAGAACAAATCAAGGTTATTTACGGTCAGAAATGTCTAGACTTTACTGCAGCATGGTTGTTAGGAAACAAATACTTGGAAAGTTTGGAAGTTGTGCCAGCTCAGTATAAGAGGTTTCTCAACATTCTATACGCGATGATTATTTGGATAAATGCGTGGAATATGAAAGTATCATGTGAGGATGAAATTCCCCCTCCAGTTGAATCATATCTGGGTATCCTACGAACATTCTTCGATATAGACTTTGCGTCTTTAATTCAACATAGGGATTAGATCCAAATAAAAAGCACCCCCCATTAGTCATAATTTAGTATTTTTATTATTACCATCCAAACCACCCCAATTTCTTAAAATACCAAACCATTACTAGTGAAGGGACTAAAGCAATTATTAGTAAAATTATGAACGAAGTATATGGACCAAGAAAATCAGGACTACCAGTGACAATACCGCCTGGTAAGTTAATATTCATTCCATAATATGTACCAATAACCGTCGCAGGTATGGAAAGAGTAAATAGAATAGTAAGAAGGGACAATATCTTATTTGATTTTTCGGTACTTAACATAAAATCAGTATCCTTGAAAATTTCTATTGTTTCTTTAGACTCTTCAAGAACCTCAAGAACTTTTTCTGTATGATCTTTGACATCATCGTAATAATCAGTCAAATCTTCCTCAGAAAATCTTTGTATTTCTTTGCTTAGCTCAAATATAATTCTCCTCAATGGAACGACTACTCGCCTAAGAGTTGTTATCTCTCTTCGCAATAATGAAATGTCTCTTGCTACGGCAACTTTTTCATCAAATACTAAATCTTCTATGTCATCCAAATTTCCTTCAAGTTTCATTAAAACATGTAACAATTCATCAACCATAAGATCTATTATACTATGTAATAGATAACCGGATGAAGTTCCCATGAACGTTTCTTTCTGTTTTTCATTATCTTTACAGAGATTGAACATTTCAATGATTGGTTTCAGTTCTCCTTGCTGAACTGTAATAAGATAATTAGGGCCGGCAAATATTGCAAGCTGAGTGGAACGGGGAATACTCTTATCTTTATCCTGAGTTGGAAAGTGTAAGATTATGAAAATATGATCCTGATATTTATCAATTTTTGGTATTTGTATTTTGGAAAGACAATCCTCAATATTTAGTTCGTGAAATGCATACTTACCTTCCAACATTTTTAATTTTTTTCTGGTGGGCTTTTGAATATCTATCCAGATCAGATTCTTATTAGTAATTGATTCAAGTTGATCAGAGTATTCAATCTTTGTCATCTGCCCTCATTCTTAATTATCATTAAAAAGTTGAAATATTGTATATTAAGATATCTAAATATTGGACCTATAGCGAGAAAATTAACTTAAAATAATACAGAATCATTTTTATGTTCATGGCAAAGGTAGTTGTGGGAAAAACTTCAGATATTCAAGAGGGCAAGTTAGTGCATATAACGGCAAGTGGAAAGGAGATAGTACTAACAAAATTGGATGGAAATTATTACGCCATTGACAATATTTGTACCCATGCTGGGGCAGAACTTCACGAGGGAGAATTGAACAATAGTGAATTAACGTGTCCGTGGCACAGGGCAAAATGGGATATTAAAACAGGAAGTTTGATCTCGTTTCCGCAAAAATTAACACCGTTGCATAGTCACAAAGTCTTGGTAGAAAATGGTACATTGTTCATCGAAGTGTAAATTTGAAATAATCCGAGCATTATTTGTGGGGTTTGTATTCTATGTTAATTGAGAAATGTAATTTGTTCTCTGCTAATGCTGTACTTTACTAAACCAAGGTAATCGTCAATAAAATATAAAATTAAAGTTAATTTTCTATAACCAATCTGATATTATTATTCTAAATTGGTTATTATTTAGGAACAATTTTAGAACCCGTTGGGAGAATGCTCTTTTTGCGCATTAAAGCATTGAAAATTTGGCAAGATTAAGGATCTTTGGAGAATGACAATTAAAATTATTTGCTCCTAATGGGCTAAAAATGTGTGCATGATTAATTTTAACAAATTCATCGACTAGCAAGAGATTTGGCGTAATGCCAATCCCCGTTTTCAACTAGCCAATCACAAAGATCAAATTTGGCAATCCAATAAAATATGATCGTTACCCTTCTATTTCTAAATATTTCAGATAGTACTATATAATCGGAAGACATCATATCGTTATTTTCAGTTTTAGGTAATATATTATTGATTTATATAGACTTGCAATAAATATGGCATAACTGAATCAAAGATATGAAGCTTGATGTTCCGAGATTTACAGAAAGATTCGGATCGGTAAGTCTACATGGAGTCCAACGTGTGTACGAACTGGATTCTGGACACAAAAACAAACAGCCAAAAACCGAGTCTGAAGTCATTCGTTCTATTGATGATGAAATTATTTCCAAAATAGAAACAGAAATGTCAATTGTGATTCCTATAAAAGGAGAACGTTTAAAGCTTTTAGAAGGAGTACTTAGTGGTGTACCTCATGATTGTTTAACAATAATTGTATCAAATAGTCCTAGAGAACCAATTGATAGGTATAAACTAGAAAAACAGGCATTTGAACAATTTAACAGATTCGCAGAAAAAAAATCAGTAATCATACATCAGAAGGATCCAGGTCTTGCCAAGGCTTTAGAAGAAGTTGGATATACAGACCTTTTTGATTCTGAGAATAAAATACGTAATGGGAAAGGAGAGGGGATGTTCGTTGGCATGCTTCTTTCCAAAATGATGGGAAAAAAATACGTTGGATTCGTTGATTCTGACAACTACGTGCCTGGTGCAGTAAATGAATACACAAAAATATTTTCCTCGGGGATTGCGCTTTCTAACACACCTTACACCATGGTTCGTGTCTCCTGGATATACAAGCCAAAGATTTCTGAATCGGGTGTAAGATTTTCCAAACTAGGCAGGGTCTCTGAAATGACAAATCAATTCTTGAATCTCATGATATCATACTATACTGGATTTGAAACAGAGGTTATCAGAACAGGAAATTCTGGAGAGCATTGCATGTCTATTCAGTTGGCAGAATTATTAACCTACTCGTCTGGTTTTTCCATCGAACCCTATGAAATAGTTAATTTGTTGGAGCAATTCGGTGGAATTACCCCGCCTGAACACAAGGACACTATGGATAAGGGAGTAGAGGTGATGCAAATTGAAACACGAAATCCACATTTTCATGAGGAAAAAGGAGATTTGCATATTAAGGAGATGTTCTTACAAGGTTGGGGAAGTATTTTTCATAGCAAGTTATGTCATCCAGAATTGCGTGAAAAATTAAAGACGGAGTTAATTTCAAGGGGAATATTAGAAAAAGTTAAAGAGCCTCCACAATTACCTAAAATGGGACCATTCAAGGATCTGGATATTTTAAAATTTGAAAAAATCTTAAAAGAACAAACCAATACCCTTACAATTTTCGAATAAAAACGTAGCTTAAAGGTTGCTTTTGCAATTCAAAATAAGACTCCTTTTTCCTGATAAGTCTATTAATTACCAATAATATCGCAAGTCTCATTTTTCATTATCTTACGTATAATCAATAGCGGCATTCCAACCAAAATCGGAATGCTTACTGCAATAAATAGGCTTTGAAAAGGAGCAAGTACAGAAATAGCGGCACTAGTACCAAATCCCACAATGACTGAAAATAAGCTTCCTGCACAGGTTGGACAACCTATGAATAATCCACTGAATATGCCAAAAGTTGAAACAACTGAAAATTTTCTTTGAGACTGATCTCTAAACATCCTGAGAAAGCTTACATTTAATGCAAAATTAAAACCAACTAATGACGAGACGATTATTGCTAGTATTAGATTCAAGGGAATTATCAAAATGGAAAATAATTCAGTCAGTTCTATCGTGATCATTGGAACATATCCGGGATAATTGCAGCACAGTGTGACAAAAACAGATGGGGCAGTATTTCCTACAACATCATCATGATAAATAAAAAATTGAGATAAGAAACCAAAGAAAACTCCATAAACAATAGACGAAACAATAAATATTCTCCAGTAAGTCTTGTTTGTCAGAATCATAGAAATGTATCCAAGATAACTCTTCTTTGGCTCCGGCTTCAATGATTCAGAGTGAAGTATCAAATAAGAGCCATAACCAATGGCCGACAAGGAGACCAATATTAAGAAAAAAACGGCAATAGCCAAGTTATACAATTTCTCTATGTCCGATAATGATTGATTTGAACTAAATAATGAGTATAGAGAGATAGAAAAAATTATCGAAAAAACACTGACTGAAATAATGCGAATACCTCTATTTCGCAGGGATTCATAATTCTCAAACATGGCGAACAACCAAAGGTAAATTGAATAATAAAAAACAATTCAATCTATATTAAGTTAATTCAAACAACCATGTCGTCGTTTTGGATAAAGTCTAAATTTACCGGTGTATAAAAAAAAATATGGGCGAAACTTTCACAAGTGAAGGATTTATTACAGCCTCGATAAGCTTTGTTGGTTTCGTTGATAAACTGGGTCTTGAGGGACTTCTTACTTTAAAATCTGATGATGGAAGAGAATTTCCTATACGTGCATTTTCGGGAGAAGTAGCAAGGCATATCCTGAGATTTAAAGAAGGAGACAAAAGTACTATTCCTACAATTTATAACCTTATTGAAGAAATATCGTCCTTACAGGATTTACTATTGGTTGAAGTGAGAATTTACAGAAATGGTCCTGTATTAAGGTCTAACCTTTATTTCAAAACTCGGAAGGAAATAATCACTTTAAGAAATTATCGTGCCTCTGATTCCATTGCCTTGGCTGCATTTTTTGATGTACCAATCAAAGTTAGAAAAAATCTGTTTGAAGAAACGATTGAGCAGTAATTTATCTGATTTAAGTAACTATTGTCAATAGTCCGTTGGAGTCTAAACCCTTCTTGACCTCCATTGCAATCCTCCGCCCAATTCCAAATGTTTGACCGTAAGAGTATTTTGTGTATGGAGAGGTTGTTGCCATTATTGGATTTCCAGGAACTCTCAGAGAGACGTCGTAAACAACTATGTCTAATTCAGGTGTAACAATACTCTGTAGAGAAAATGGTCCGATTATTCCAGGGGGATATTCCTTTCTAACAGCATCTGCAAATTTATCACCCAGTTCAAATACCTTTTGTAACATAGACTCCCTGATGCTTGCGGGGATATGACCTATTTCTATGTATTTTACTTCTGTATCAAATTCTAGCTGTTGCTTCGCAGGTAATGAGTTTAAATCATTGAGATTAGTTTGAAGTCTTCGTTCAATACCTAAAAATTCGGTTTCGGGAGTCAAAGGTGAGGAGAAAAAATTAAAATTAAAATAGGTGCCTACTACAAATTCTTCGATTACAGATAATTCCAGATCCTCATTAGTGATAACCTTCTTTCTTATTTTATATTTAGACTTTTCCAGATAATCTTTGGCTGAGCTAACCACAAAAAATGCTCTTTCTAGCTTTCGTGTAGATTCTTGAATCTTCACAATTGCCAGTCCATTAATTTCAGAGTAATCTTTGTAAATCTTTGGATGAGCTATTTGTGCCCGTTCTAATAGATAATACTGATTTTTTTGATAGTTCCTTTCTTCTGCACGGAATAATTGCCTATTGCCAAGTATTGGTAACATTAATTCGTTTTCAATGGAATCGTACCCAACATATGCAGTGAATGCTCGATGAGGTACTAATATGCTATTAATTTCCCTGAGTTTATTTTGGTTTACTCTTAAAACTAAATCTGAAAATTTATCTACCAAGATTATCTCATCTGCCAATCTTTTGAATCTCAAGTATGGTAATTCTCTTCCTTTTTGACAAATGCAAACTGTTCTCAACCCTTCGTCCTTTGCACCGTCCATTATTTCCAATGCGGAATGACTCCCTATTACTGCCAGATGTATGTTTTTCACATCATACTTGTTTACAATCCTAGATATCGTATCAGTATCGATCATGTTTATGCATGCAGAGGTTTCCTGTTATAAATAAAATTTTCCAAAAAATAATCTGAAATTTACAATTAATGGTTACTAAATATTCCTTTATTTAGATTAATTACTTTTTTCTTTATTAATAGCACCTTCAATGGCTTTCCTTAGTTCATCATCATTTTTATTTGTGTAGTCTATTCCTAATGATTCTGCTAATTCTTCAAGTTTTTCACGTCCAATCTTATCATTACTCCTAATTTGCTCCAGTTCCCTTTTGGCTTCAATCCTTGCCTTTTCGTATTCTGCTGTTGCTTTTCCAAAGGATCTGGCTAATTCAGGAATTTTCTTGACTCCAAAAAATATGACTACAATAATAACTATGATGAAAATCCATTCATATCCACCTGGCAACTGCAATATGCCATTATGGATACCAATCATAATTACAAGATAGATATGGTTCAGATTTAAATGTTAATGGTATTTTTGTATTTTTTATTGTATTATGACACTCATTTCCTTTCTTCTAATTGCCACTATGCCAAGAGCGTAGAGGGCAATCATAGGTAGTGCAATAAACCACATTGTGACCCCACTTCCATCTGGTGTTATTACTGCACCGAAAATTGTTATGATTATAATTGCATATCTAAAGTTTTTTTGCCAGAATTTTGAATCAGTCAAACCACTCAGAGATAATACATACATTAAGACTGGGAGCTGAAAGGCAATACCGAAACCCAATATGAATTGAAGTACAAATGTTATG
>DATADQ010000114.1:0-1849 GCA_036258455.1 Nitrososphaeraceae archaeon
TCCCAGTTTTAATTGAGGGATATTGACATTTATTGTCAATATCTAGAATTTTCTTATTAGAAATAGTTCTAGTACATAGGTACCACGACTGTTTCAAAATTTGAAAACGATCTGCAGTATTAGCGCTAAGATCGATCATAATAAATTATTAATGTACAAGGATGAATAGATTCTGAAAATGTATTTTTGCTATACATATTGCGGTCACCGGGATTTGAATTCCCGCTCCAATTTAAGAGTCCCGGGTTACGGGCTTTCTTCTCCAGAATATTGGAGTGGAAGGCCAGTGTCCTAACCAAACTAGACGATGACCGCATATCTTTTATGCGATGATAATCTGGATATTAAATCTTGTGAACATCATGATTTTTTGCTTTCGGGAAAGATATAATTTAGTAGCATATCAACCATCCTGTTTTTTCCCTTATCCTTAATATTTGTAAACCTTTTGTTTAGCTTTTCTCCTTTTGCATCTTCTTCTATATTCACTGTGGGTCTTTTATCAAGAGCACCTTCAAATTGGATCTTGTATTCCTTGTAACTAGCAGTAGCCAAATCAAAAATATCTTTTTGTTGATATGAAGAAATAAAATAGATGACAGGTGGATTGGGCCTCTTCTTTATTTCATCAATAATACCAGAAAATAGGTGGCCTATGTTATTGTACGAGGTTTCGACAATTATCTTTGATTCTTCAATTCCATTGTTCAAAAGTATTTTTTTTACTATACTACCAACCTTCTTGTCGGCAGCAACTTTAATGATTGTATCAGCTTTATCAGGCTTGGATTTCATGATTCGTTCATATATTCTGGTACAAACTACTATTCTTTCCATGATGTGCTCAGGCAACTGTTCCTTGGACTCTAATTCTACGAGATTACAGTAAACAACTATTACATTTCCAGAAACGAATTTATTTTGTGACATGATGATGCTTTAGAATATCACTATAGGAATAAATTTTTTACCGACCTAATTTCTTTGGAGAATTTAGCTGTCTTTCAAGTTCATCTAGTCTTTGTATTGCCTCTTGATTTTGTCTTACTTCAGAATAAGATGCATAATTCCTTATCTTGTTCATTAAGTCTGCAACCTCCTGTGCCGTTACGCCATGTTTTATATCATATTCTATTTGTTTTGAACAACTGGAAATAGTACTATATTTTTTAAAATTGCGTTTTTCAAATGATGATGCATCAGGAGAAATTCCTTTCATATAACGAAGAATTACTTTCTCAACATGTTCAAGGTGCCAATCTCTCATTGCAAAATTGTTGGGTTTCATGACATGTACTCAGAAATATGTGAGTAAAGGATATTTAATCTATTATACAAAGAATCTTTTTCCACTTGAGTCCTGACCGAGCATAAAAATGGCGTATTTACATTTACAAATAATCTGAAAGTTTAATTTTTTCTTCTCTTGGTATTTTTGCGATTTCAAACCTGTCTTTTGACTTTAATAGTGTTGCAGTTGCATCAATCCCCATCTTTGTAGTTATAAGATTATTCTGATCGCTTGAAGGATCTAAACTTGATCCCTTTGAATTTGGTATTATCAAAAGATCCTTGTCTGCTTGACATCTTGTCGAAATTGCATACTCCACTTCCATAGGATTTGTGGGATTTATATCATCATCAACAACTACTGCAATTTTTAGTGAGGGATGCCCTGCAAATGCAGCAACAATTGCATTTTTTGGTTCTCCTTCCAACTTTTTTCTTATCTGAATAACTGCAACCAGCCAGTTACTCCCACCATCAGTTAAATGAACTGCTCTGGTGCCTGATACCACGTCTTTTACGCTGTGGAAAAGTTTAGATTCTATTGGCAGCCCCATCAATA
>DATADQ010000115.1:0-6537 GCA_036258455.1 Nitrososphaeraceae archaeon
ATTAACCATTTTTTGTAATTCTTCTTGAAGTTTAATCACCTTGTTTTTTTGAATAGTAATGCTTGAAAATAATTTTTTTACTTCAGGTAAAATTCTATTAGCGTCTTGTGGAGTGAAGTAAACGGACATACATTCCACAAATTACAGAAGCCAATTTAATCATTATTATTTCTCTACATGTCGTTCACTACGACTCTTAGAGATTTCCGAAAAAGTTTCCCATTTTCCTGTTTTTTATGCGCTTGCCGTTTTTGATTTTATTCAAATCACCCAGTCCGTGCGGGTAAACTTCCCATGAATTGGATCTTCCAAACAGATTGTCCAATTTATCGGATGCGTTAACAGAGAATTTATTCAGTGCAAGATGAATCGATTCATGGCTTATAATAGAGGAAGCTACCTCAGCCGTTTTGCCTATTGAATCATATTCCCTCCAAGACCGATAGTTAGAGATGAAAGCTCTAGATTTGCCATAGTAAGACACAAACATCAAACCTCTTCTACCCATCGTTCCACGCAAACGAAGATCCGCAACCATTTCTTATAGTTGCTCTCATAATATTCATTAATGTTTACAAGATTTTTCTGATTCACGCATATTAAATGTCTCCATAATAATATGACTAATTTCTTTAAAGTTTTAGAAATATTATTAAGAAATTCTTCTAATATTAAAAAAATTTCATTATTTATGGAACGGCAAATGTACTCAAAATATTTATTTATTTGTGAAGCCTGACGTTAAGATTAAACTCTTAAAACACTAGGTAAATTATGGTTTTATGACGAATCTAAAATTACAAAATAAATCTGAGATATTAAGTAGTAATTATTCTGATTCGTTAAGTTTAGCTCTGGATGCCGTAGAGGTTGGCTTAAAATCAGTTGACCCTGAATCCTTGATAAAAAATTCAGTGAAATTGAGGGCTGATTGTATGAGCATATTTGATTATAATGGAAGGAAGATAGACTTTGATTTTGGATCTTTTGAGTCCATATACTTGATAGGGGCGGGTAAGGCAACGGCATCCATGGCTGATGCATTCATAAGCATATTGAATAACAGGAAAATCAAACAAGGTTGCATTACAGTTCCTTATGGAATCAAAATGAAAAGTAAATTGTGTTCAGTAACAAATGCAGGTCACCCAATACCAGATTCCAATGGAGTTCTCGGTACGAAAAAAATATTGAAAGTACTAGAAAAAGTAAAAAAAAATGATTTACTGGTAATGTTCTTATCAGGAGGAGCTTCAGCTCTTATGCCTTTACCATTAGAAATCATGAGTTTAGGCGAAAAGCAGAACATAACTACGAAGCTCCTCTCATCAGGAGCAGCAATTGATGAATTGAATACTGTCAGAAAGCATATTTCTAAAATTAAGGGTGGTAGACTCGCAAGCTTAATTAATAAAAAATGCCCAGTATTAACACTGATCCTGTCAGACGTAGTTGAAGATAAAATTGATGTAATTGCTTCAGGTCCTACTGTTCCGGATCCGACTACTTTTAAGGACACAAAAAAGATACTGGTAAAATACAAACTATGGAGGAATCAAAAACTTGTTTCTAAAAAACTAGTTGACCTAATTAGTGATGGGATGTCCGGAAATATAAGTGATACACCAAAACCCGGCAATAATATCTTTACTAATATATATAACGTTATTATAGGCAATAACAACATTGCATGTAAAAATATCAAATTATTTTTTGAAAAAAATGGGATAAAAACAACGTATTTGGGCTCAAGATTTACTGGAAAATCCAGCATTCTTGGAGATTTTCTCTTCAGACTCGTCTATGATTACCCTTCCATATCAACTCCATATGCGTTCGTTTTTGGTGGTGAAACGACAGTTGATTTGAAAAATAAGATTAATGGCATAGGGGGAAGAAATCAAGAAGCAGTACTTTCAGCTGCAGCACATTTTGAGCATTTAGACGATGATGTGGATTTTACAATTGCAAGTTTTGGAACTGACGGCATTGACGGAAATTCGCTCGCTGCAGGAGCTGTAGTAAATCCCAGGGTACTTTTAAGAATAAAACAGAAGAAGTTAAAAATATCAAACTACCTCAAGAACCATGATAGTAACAGCTTATTTAACAAGGTGAACTCTGCGTTATATACAAAAATTACTGGAACTAATGTGAATGATGTATCAATTGTATGTAGATTAAGGTAGAAGAGGAACCGTAAAGGTAAAGATTATGGATTGCTTATTTCAAGTCTAAAGGCAAATTAAAAACAAATGTTGCACCACTTCCATTTTCGTTATTAAAGCCGATAATCCTTCCTCCATGAGATTCTATTATATTCTTAGAGATAAATAAACCTAAACCAGTTCCCTGCTCTGATCTTGAGACAAATTTATCAAATAAGCGATTGATTATCTCCTTATCTATACCCTTACCAGTATCGCTAATTTGAAGTGTTAAGTCAGTACTATTTACGTTTCCTATGATGGTTATAAGTCCTTGATCCGTGAATTTGATTGCATTATTAATTATATTGGAAATGACCTGAGTAATTCTATATTTGTCAGCAAATATCTTTACATGGAGTGGTTCATAAAAAATCTTTATTCGTTTATTTTTTGCAATATCATTTTCAATTTGCCTGGTATATTCCGTGACTAATTGCGATAAAATTTCATCAACATCAAAAGTAGTTTTATTCAGTTTTAATGATTTTCCTTCAATATTTGTGACATCCAATATGTCTGCAGCCAATCTGTCCAATCTTTTTGCATTACGAATTATAGAGGAAACCTGTTCTTTGCTTATCCTTGCAAATTCATTATCGCTGATGTCATTTTCTATTAATTCTGCCTCGCCCAATATTGGCATTATAGGAGTTCTCAATTCATGAGCTGCTACATTAATAAACTCCTTTTGCATGTTATCGTGGATCTCTAATTGTTTGTTAGCTGAAGCTAGCAGACTATTTGATTCAGTTAGTGATTCATTTGTTTTCCTTAATTGTACTGTCCTAGATTCTACCGCTCCCTCTAACCTTTTGTTCCAAGATAGTATCAAAAAAGCAATTCCGAAGGCCATAGAGCCAACAACTATAATTACAATAGTACTGAAATTCTTTTGTTGATTTATCAAATAACCAACGTTTGACGCCAAACTATGTGGCGTACTAATATATAACGACCATAGAAACTCGCCATCCAATGTAATTGGTTGGTATGCAATTGTAGTCATGTTATCATTAAACGAGATATCTCTTAATCCAGAACCTCCTGTCAATGAGGTCGCCAATACGTTATTGTAGACATTTTTGATCTCAGGCGGGATAAGATCTTGAAATTCAGATGTCAGGTAATTTTTTCCAACTACATTTCTATTTTTTGAATATAGAATTACGCCATTCTTATCTATTAAACCAACATTACTTGCAAATTCTGGAGAAAGCTCCTTCTGTAAAAATTCGCCCAATTTTGATAAATCAATTGTTGTGAAGACTATTCCTTCTAAATTTGACATATTGGATTGAGTAGAGTTATTTCCTAGGGTAACGTTACTTTTTATTACTGGATATGATATGATAAGCTGGGGAAATTGGTTATCAACATCAATGATACTGCTATAATACGTAGTATTGCTTCTCTTAGGAGACAAGAAGAGTTCGGATGAATTTGCATTAATACCATCATAACTCTCGGCAATAGTGTTATTGCTTGTTTTAGAAACAATCTCTCCATTCATATCAAACATGTAATAACCATTAGTCAAGTCCTTTGTTGATGTCTGTGCAGAATCAAATAATCTCTGAATATTGTCATTTTCAATATCTAATAGAGATATTGAATTACTCAAGCCCTGTAAATTGTTGGAGATAGACTCCATGCTCCTTACCAGAATACGTGAAAGTTGGTAAACCTCAATTTTCGAATTGGACCTTACGTCTTGAGATGAAATATTTGCAATTTCATTTGCCGTAAAGGAGGAATATTGGTAAGAAAGTATTGAAAGTCCGATACCAATTATCGCTATTATAAGAAGGATAATGACATTGTTTCTAGAAAAAGTCGCGCCTAGCAATAAAGTACAATAGATATTAATAAAGTTCTAATAGATAAATTAACGCTAAAGATTATTCTAGCATAGTCTAACCTACGTTTATTAAAGTGGCTATATGAACTATTTAAAAAATTAGGTTAATTTGATTCAAGCCTCTTAATGAGTTGATTAAAGATAAATGAGTAAATATCTTTTTACATTGAGTATATTTTCAGTAAATCGACTTGCTTTAACTTTGGTTAAAGAACCATTATGGATTATTAAAACTATGAACTTAATTTCTTCTTACTATCTTAAATCTATATCGAATATAATTTCCGAATAAAGTTAAAGCGAAGCTTTTACCCACCAACTTTCATAAAAGAATCAGTCAGACCATGCTTGATTGGACTGACCTTTACATGAATTTGCTTATTATTTCAAGTCACAGTAGGATAATGCTAGCCTGAAATCTTCTTGGCTTTTGTAAAGTCCACTTTGCCCATATCCAATTATTTTGTCCCTACATATGGAAGATTGCTCCATCCATGCCTGTGTAAGTGATATCCATGCAAACACCAACAAAACTATTGCAATGGATATTGCTACTGATATTAGTAATATAGAGGACGTCTTTGGTTCTCCATGTTTTGGCTTTGCAACTTCTTTTGTCCTTAAGACCGGCCTTTCTAATAACAAACTCATTTTGATATTCGCTCCCTTATTTTTCTCATATTCATATCTTGTGTAATGTGACAAGAATACTTTAAGCCTAGTAAAGCCTATGTAATAGAAATATAACTCAGTTGTTATTTTTCAAGTTAAGGTTTTTCATTATGTGCGTTTGCAGTTTTGAAGTAAGATCCAAATATAAAGAATGCTCAGTGAAGAAAGCGAGGTTTTAACTTATTAAATATTATTTCTTTATCTGACATTCCGATTAACTTTAATCCTTTATTAAGTAACTTTTGTTTTATATCCTGTGTTATCTTGTGCTTCTCTAATATTATTAACATTTTGAAGGTTCCCTTTTACTACTAGTATTAATAGCCAATAAAACTTAAAACAATTATGAGTCTTTTAAGGCTGGACCCATCAGGCTTAAGTTTTTATACTTTGTTGCGTACAATCGTCTGGGAGGCTTGAGCCTTGCATGCCTAATAACGACAGAATTGTTAGTGTAGTAGATGACGACATAGGGACTGCTACATTCTTTCACGAGGCTTTGCGCCAAAATATTGATGGTATTTCAGTTTTCTCTTTCATCGATCCCGTCAAGGCATTTGAGCACTTTACAGGGAACAGTGAGAATTATACCTTAGTTATTTCTGATCTAAGAATGCCTGGTCTTAATGGCTTGGAATTACTCAAAAAAGTAAAGACTTCCAATCCTAAAGTAAGAACGATATTGATGAGCGCTTATAATTTTGAGGAAGAGGAATTATATCAGCAATATATGAAAGAGGGAGTGATAAACTCAACCATTGAAAAACCTATCACCATGAATAGATTATACCAAAGAGTGGGAGATGAATTAAATGCCTCACGGGCATAAATGAAATTCGAATTTACAAAAATTGCGAAACCTAATTATGAATATGGAAATTTTTACCTTTTTCGTTTGTTATTTATTGTACGTAGGACATAATCATTAATGCAACTGGTGGGTTGGCTGGTTTTCCT
Source organism: Nitrososphaeraceae archaeon (assembly GCA_036258455.1). Lineage (GTDB taxonomy): Archaea > Thermoproteota > Nitrososphaeria > Nitrososphaerales > Nitrososphaeraceae > TA-21. Next base: position 5,698 of record DATADQ010000115.1, read on the forward strand.
CCTACTACCCAAGGTAGAGATCCCTTTTCTCATTTGTTGGCAAGTCGTATGCATCCTGGTGGGCCGATTTACCAATCTACGATTCATTACCTTAAGCCCACCAGTTTCATTTAAATAATATCAATCTATATGATTCACTAAGCTAAGTATTTGACAGGATGGTGGATCCTATTTTTAACCATTCTACCATCGGGGTCCACCAATTTTCTAATAATTCAATGAATGTTCTTTACTTCGACGATATTTCCCTTTTTTATTTCTGCTTTAATAAATGGATCTTTCTCCTTTTCTATTCCTTCTAATAGTTTTTCTCTGAAATTCGCAACGTGATCTTAGTAATGGTAATTGAGATAAAAGTGAAACTTCTGCAAATACCTATGATGTTTTTCATTTTGCGAGATTAGCCGTAAAATTATTCGAAATGAATGCATAAGTGAATTGAAGAATATTTATGATTCCATAGCATTTGGATAGTATACTTTAGAAACTAGTTTATGATAGCAATCATTACATACGAAAATATCTAGAAATTGATTTAGAGAATGGATATTTTTCTTACAATGGTCGCATTTCATACTCTCCATTGTACTATTATGAATTTTATATTTTAAATAGGTTTTATACGTAAATCATGATCCAGTAAAATCGAAGAATTAATGAAAAAGGAATGCCCAATTCATTTACATTAGACAATTGAAACACGGGACTATGACAAGATAATAGAACGAGCAAATCGTGACAAAATACATTTCGAGTATAGAATGTTTGTGATTCCTGTCTCAATTAACGAATTTGGTAAAGAACTGTTAGATAGGTTTCAACATGTAGTATCAAAAAATG
>DATADQ010000116.1:0-10567 GCA_036258455.1 Nitrososphaeraceae archaeon
GTAATTCCATCGGATTCGTACATCCTTATCAGGTCTTCAACACTAGGGCTTTTCTTGGTTGTTAACATAGATTTAGCTATGGAAAGCATCCTTTCTTTAGATGAAGAATATCTGCCGGATTCAATTTGTATTATGGTTCTAACATCATCCTTATGCTCTTTTAATTCAGGATACATTGATTTCAGTTGCTCTATGTGTGAATCCATAATATCTTCTAAATTGAGATTCCAACCAAAACGCGCAAGTAATGCAAGGGTTCTTCTTAATAAGATTCTTAGATTATAGCCCCCTCCTACATTTGAAGGTAAAGAACCATCAGAAATTGCAAACAATAAAGTCCTTGTGTGATCAGCTATTACTGATAGTGTTTCAAACGGTAAGATAGTTTTTTCTAAAACTTCATAGGATATGTCCAGTTCTTTCGCAATATTTGTTTTTAAAAGTCTTACATCATTTTGATAATTTGAATATTTCTTAGAGAATATCCTGAAATATTGGGATAGAAATTCTGATTTCGAATCAATATCGATACCAATAATATCTATTAGTTTTTTGATTACCGGTCCGAATGTAGCATCGTAACTTGTAGGGGTTCCTAATGTGATCCATGACAAGCGCTCTAGGCCTGCTCCCATATCTATTATCTTGTTATCAAGGGTATGGTAATTGCGCTCGTCCCCCTCAAATTCAGTGAATACCGCATTTCCTAGCTCCAGTCCTCGAACATAATATTCCAATGAATAACCAAAAGCTCCGGCACCCATCCAAACATCTTCAACGAATGTGATTTCTTCTGATTGAATACCTAGTACATCCTTAAGGAGAGCGTGATCCAGTTCGATACATCTATCCTTCCAGTATCCGCCTGAGGCATCTGCGTTACAGATTTGACCTATCATACAGAAACTAGTATAGTGTCTGCCAGTGAGGCCAACATTTTCAATATCATTAAATCGAAGACACATTTGAGGAACTACAAGAGGATTTTTTGGGATTTCAAATACGATTTTTCCATTCATTACCCTCTGAAAGTCTACAATTGAAGCAATCGTGAAATAAAGATCCTCTCGCCATCGACATACCACAGGATATCTTTGGATTAATGCGTGATTATTTTTTCTGAAAAAACTGCCCAATTCTTTCCAAGCATTTACAAAATCTAGTCTTTTTGATGTCGGAGGATCGCCTATAAAGCTGTAGTTTTCATGCTCAGGACAGGATTCTTTATAATTTATAGACCAAAAGTATTTTCCGCACAACTTGCAATTTTGTCTTTTGAATCCCTTTTCATCGAATAATGAAACTTTGTAATATTTATCAGGATTTGAAGAAAAAAGAGATAATAGTGACTGTTTTTCCATTTCCCACAAATTATTTGACAATGTTATTAATGCTTTTGTAAGTCTCGCTTAGGACCTAGCCCAAAGGGCATTTTACCTATTTGATTTTACCAAGGTAATTCTATTATCTTTTTACTATGACACTATCTTTTTTCTTCGCTCTATAAATCCTTGTTGGGATGTGCTGTATACAACGATTGAGTATATCTCTATTTGTAATCGCTACTCTATTTGTAATCGCTACATTATTCTCTGTAAAGATAATATAATTAGTACTACTTTGGTTCTCTTTCTACGATATAATCCGTGCTGGTATCTTTGTTGTAATAATAGTATATCTGTGTTAAAAGGTTAAATTAACCTGTTCATTAAAGTTCAAATTATCAAGGTTCGTCAATTTGAATAGCTCAACAGATCAAACCTGGAAGAGGACACATTATTCCAAAGATATTGATACATCCATGAATGGAAAGGAGGTTATGATTGTGGGATGGGTCTCTTCGATACGAGAACATAGTAACATAAAATTTCTCACAATCAACGACAGATTTGGTAATATTCAAGTTATCTTAAAGAAAAATGAATATCCTACGTCACTCATGTCGGAAATACCAAAAATTAGAGAGCATGCTTCAGTTGCGATAAAGGGTAAAGTTAGAAGTGAACCAAAAGCACCAAATGGAATTGAAATAATTCCAATCAATTTTAAAATACTTTCTTTGGCTAATAAGAATTCTCCTATCGTTATTCAAAGTAGGAAAGGAATTGGTATTGATGCTAGATTAGACCTAAGAGCAATCGATCTACGTAGGCCTTATCTCCAATCGATTTTTAGTATAAGATATACTGTATTGAACTCATGTAGGGAATTTCTTAGAAATGAAGGTTTTATTGAAGTTATTACACCTAAAATAATTGCTACGGCGACTGAAGGTGGAGCTACACTCTTTCCTATTTTTTATTATGATAGAGAAGCATTTTTGACCCAAAGTCCTCAACTTTATAAAGAGCAGCTGACCATGGCATTTGAAAATGTATTTGAAATAGGCCCTATTTTTAGAGCAGAAGCGTCACGAACAAATAGACATCTATCTGAAGCCACATCAATAGATATCGAGAAAGCATATGCTGATTATAATGATGTTATGGAAATTTTAGAAAAAATGATTCATTTTTTGTGGGATGAGGTAAAAGACAAGAACAGGTCACATCTTGAATATCTAAAAATAGAACTATCCGATCTATCATTTCCATTTCAAAGATATAGATATTCAGATCTAATAGAAAAGTTGCAGAAGGCTGGAGAATTAATTGAATGGGGAGATGACATTTCACAACGAAAGTTACGCAATCTTGATGATAATGACATGAAGAAATTTTACTTCATAATTGATTGGCCCACTTCAATAAAGCCCTTTTATGTAAAACCAAAATCTACAGGAACAGAGTGTGAATCTTTTGATTTGATGTACGGAAATCTAGAATTATCGTCAGGCAGCTCAAGAATCCACGATAAACTTGAGTTGATTGAAAGAATGAAAAAACAGGGATTAAACATTGATGCCTTTGATTTCCATTTGAAAGTTTTCGATTACGGCATGCCGCCTCACGCAGGATTCGGGTTAGGGCTTGAACGGTTAATGATGAGTATGTGTAGCGTTGACAACATAAGGGATGTTGTTTTATTTCCCAGAGACATAGATCGATTATCACCTTAACAAATAATATATCTATGATAAGATAACAATATTATGATTTCAAAAGATAAGTTAGAATATCTTGCTCGGATATCTAAAATCAATCTATCTGAAAATCAGACTAAAAAATTTCCTGAACAATTGGACAAGACGATTGAATATATTGATATTCTTGAAGAACTTGCTCCTGATGATTCGATTGCTCTAGATTTACAGGAAACGAAATTCGATGAGCTGAGAGACGATGTGGTCAGTATGTCTCGTGTACAACCAATAAAAAAGAATCTGACGGAAGATGGTTTCTTAAGAGGGCCTAAGATGATATAAGATGTCAAACCTACATGATTTACTAGGGCATGAGGTAGTCCAAGGAATAAAAGAAGGATTATTTACTGCTGAAGAGTATGTTAGTTCTGTCATTAAAATAATAGAAGATGTGGAGTCTAAGTTACATTCGTTTATTACATTGGACGCTGAAGGGGCTTTATCCTCTGCAAAGTTAATAGATAGAAAAATTAAAGAAAAGGAAGATATAGGTCTGTTAGGAGGAGTAACGGTAGGAATAAAGGATAACATTTCTACAAAAGATATCAGAACTACATGTGCATCAAAAATACTTGAAGATTATTTCCCTTCCTATGATGCGACTGTCGTACAGCACCTGAAGCAAAATGGGGCAATAATATTAGGGAAATTGAACATGGATGAATTTGGTATGGGCTCAACGACAGAGTACAGTAGATATCATCCAACTCATAATCCATGGAATTTAGATTATGTACCCGGTGGATCATCAGGAGGTTGTGGCGCCGCGGTTGTGGCCGGGGAATGTACTGTTTCTCTCGGTTCAGACACCGGAGGTTCAATAAGATGTCCTGCAAGTTTCTGTTCTCTTGTTGGACTTAAACCAACTTATGGAAGGGTAAGTAGATACGGTTTAATATCCTATGCAAATAGTCTAGAACAAATTGGTCCCATTTGCAGATCGGTAAAAGACATAGTCATGGTAATGAACGCAATTTCTGGAAAAGATAATAATGATAATACAAGTATGTCCTCATTCCCAATTACTATTAAAAATAAGTTAGAGAAATTTGACACTGCGATCCTAAAAGAATTGATTGATGATAGTGATCATGAAGTCACAAGAAAAATTTATTCAGCATCTGAAAAATTTAAAGAGATAGGTTGCACGTGCGATGAAATATCGATAAAAAATCTGCATTATGCTTTGCCATCATATTATACTCTTGCAAGCGCCGAAGCGAGTAGTAATCTTGCGAGATATGATAATATTCGATATGGATTTGACTTTCCAATAGAGGAATATAAATGGGATACTTATTTTGGTAATGTTAGAGAAAACTTTGGAGAAGAGGTAAAAAGGAGAATATTAATAGGATCGTATGTTCTATCTTCGGGATATTATAGCAAATATTATCTCAAGGCTAGGAGGCTTCGCTCACTATTGAAGTTGGAGCTACTTAAGTTATTTAAAAAATATGATCTATTGATTGGACCGACAATGCCGATACTTCCATTTAAGTTTGGAGAAAAAATAGATGATCCAATTAAGATGTACCTTGTTGATATAAACACAGTTATAGCAAATCTTGCAGGGATCCCTGCAATAACACTGCCCATTGGATTTAGTAACGGTCTTCCTATAGGATTGCAGATAATGGCAGCACCATTTGAAGAACAAAAGCTGATCGATGTATCATATGCGCTTGAAAATACTATCAATATTCAAAGGAGACCAAATATAACATGAGTTTGGTAATGATCGGATTAGAAATTCACGCTCAGATAACTGCACTTAAGAGTAAACTATTTTGTTCTTGTCGTGGAGCCTATCGTGACCTTGGACCTAATACCAACATTTGCGAAACATGTTGTGGACTTCCGGGTACTTTACCAATTATCAATAAAAAGGCAATAGAATATTCTACAATGACATCCATTGCTTTAGGATGTAAAGTCCCAGACAAGATTATGTTTTACCGTAAGAATTACTTTTATCCTGATTTACCAAAAAATTTCCAGATAACCCAGTATAATGTCTATGGTTTTTCAAGTATAGGAGCAGACGGTTTATTCGAACTGGACGATTTAAAAAAAATTAGAATTAGTAGAATTCAATTGGAGGAGGACCCGGGGAGAATTACTTATCTTGAAAGTGGTATAAACACTAGGAACTCTGCTTTGATAGACTACAATAGAGCCGGGGTTGCTCTGATCGAAATAGTCACAGGACCTGATTTTACAAATCCAAAAGAGGTTAGACTTTTTTTAAATAAATTATCTTTAATACTCGAACATCTTGATGTATGCAATACTTTAATGGACGGATCAGTAAGATGTGATGTAAATGTATCCATGAAAGGTGGTAACAAGATAGAAATTAAGAATATTAACTCTTTTAAGGAAGTTGAAAAAGCTATCAATTACGAAATTACTAGACAAAGTAGTCTGTATAACCGTAATATCAAAATAGAACCTGAAACACGACACTGGGATGATAAGAAGAAAATTACATTTAAGGCAAGAAGCAAGGAGGAAGAACATGATTATCGGTATTTTCCAGAGCCTGATATTCCTATTATTGTATTAGGTGATAATTTTGTTTCTAATTTAAAGGATCATATGCCTGAACTACCAAACCAAAGATTCGATCGTTTTGTATCAAAATATAAACTCTCAGAACATACATCTAATATTCTCGTAAATGATAAGAAATTGGCTGATTTTTTTGAGTCAACTTTGAAAGTATATTTTTCGCCTGTCGAAATAGCCAATTTTCTGATTACTGACTTTAAGAGTATGATTGAAGATGATAGTGACAGTATTGACTATTTGATAAATATGAAAGTGAAACCAGAGCATATCGCAGAACTGGTCAAAATGATTGAAGGTAATAAGATTAGCAGAATTACAGCAAAAGATATTTTAGTCAAGATATTCGAGAGCGGAATGTTGCCGTCGGAAGTTGTGAATAATACAAATTCTTTCAAGATAGCGGATGAAAATACTCTTCTGGATGCAGTTGAGTCAGTTTTTGATACAGAAAAATCTGCCGTTGAAGATGCAAAAACGAATCGTGAAGCAATAAATTTCTTGCTAGGTAAAGTAATGAAATTTACTAATGGACGTGCAGATCCAAAAATTGTAATGCGTATAATAAATAATAAATTAAATAAACCTAATACGTAGAGCATTTTCACTACCATAAAATAATGATGATTTAATTTCTCTTCTTTACGTTGAACTAATTGATAGTATCATCTCTCGGACATCTGTTCTAATTGATGTGATACCATTGGAAGAAATGCTCCAATGTCGCTGACAATTCCAATTGCCTGTGTTGTTCCTCTATCTAGAAGTTTTGTTACAACAGCCTGACTAATATCTACTGCAACGACCTTTACTCGTGCAGGAATCATATTTCCTACGGCAATTGAATGTAACATAGTAGATAGCATAAGAACCATTTTTGTATCAGCTAAAATCTCTCTGTATCTATCTTGGGCCTCTATAACATCCGTTATTACTCCCGGAATAGGTCCATCATCTCTAATTGAACCACAAAGGGCGTATCTTACATTATTTTTAATACACTCATACATGATTCCAGATTTTAGAATATTTCTCCTTACCATTTCTTCTATAGACCCTGCTCTAAAAACCTCGTTTATTGCTTGCATATGATTTCTATGACCACGAATTGCTAATGTTCCGTTTTTTACATTCATCCCTAAAGAAGTACCAAAAAGTGAATTTTCTATATCATGGACAGCCAAAGCATTGCCAGTTAGTAATCCGTGTATATACCCCATTCTGATCATATTTGCCAGGGATTCGGCGGCACCCGAATGGACAATTACCGGTCCCGCAGTGATCACTATTTTCCCACCCCTATTCTTGGTATTGTAGATATCCATTGCTATTTTTCTTGCAATCTGTTGAGTGGGCCTTTCACTGGAACTTGTACTACTCATAAATTGAAAAATGTCTATACCTTCCCTAGGGCGTTCTTCAGGTAATATTCTAACTCCTTGTTCACCTGTTACTATCATATCTCCGCTACGTACATCCCTAATTTTTCTACATTCTGCATTATTGTTTCTAAGATCAACTATAATACACTTATCCATCATCATATTATCAACATCAATCCATTCATTGTTGAGAAAAATTTGTGTGGCATTGTTAGTTGTACTGTAGAAATCTCTTGGCATCACCATGTCACTAGGAGCAGCCTTTAGGACAACTCTATCAATTTTAGTAGGTTGTGCACCTTCTATAAAAACTGATTCTAATAATTGGTCAAGGTGTTTCTTAGTCTTTCCTGATATCAATAATTTTGCATAACTCAATTCATCCTTCTTTTTTCCAACATTAAACTCAACAACATTAAAGTCTCCCTTTAAGTCCATTATCTTGTCAAATATTCTAGTCAGGATCATTGAATCAATGAGATGACCTTTGATCTCTATAGATTGTTCATATTTTCTTTTCAAGTGAGATCAATAAATAATAAATCTACTTAAGTCTTAAATTGGAAGTATCACTTTGCCATAATACTCGAGGATTTTTTCGTTTTGAATAATATTCTTAATGATTTCATCTTTTCTAACTTCAATAAACCATTGAGCTACAGATTTTGCAATTCCATTTTTATCACATATTGCAATCAAGTAACCGTTTTCATTTTTTACTGTCGTGAAATAATTTTCTTCCCCAACAGGTTCCCAGTTGTTATTGTTATTGTCCTTCAGTGCTAAAGCCGGCATGGCTACATTTCCCGTATATTTATTTAAAATTTCTTGAGCTGTTTTAACTCGTTTTTCGCCTATTTTTAGAGCCGTAAAATACTGCATTTATTCATATTCTATTTGAATCATCATTTATAGTTTGCAAAATCTGAAACACAAGGTCAAATTTATCATTTGATATGTAATCGGTGGCAGATTTTAAGAAAATTTGTAATGATTCTTTAGAGTACCCTTCAAATTCATATTCTTTTGCTTGTAGGGCCATTTCCAGCTTGTCCATATTATGAACAAATTTGGCACTGACTGTGATATTATCATTATATTCATTCCAAATATCAAGATATTTTTCTTGCAAGGAGTTGGGCAGCTTCGAAATGATCTCTTTCATGGCCTTGTCTTCTAGTAATTCTTTTTCTTCAGAAGTTATTTCATCAGGCATATGGTCTCCGACAAGTGATTCAGCTAAATCATGAATATTAACCATCTTCACAATGTGCTCTATATCTAAATTCATTATTTCGGACAAGACCATGGACATCATGCACACTGAGTAGGAATGATCCGCTACGGATTCAGGGAATCCAATATTAGATTTGTGAATCCAACCAGATCGCTTTATTCTTTTAAGATTACAAACAATACGAAAAAAGGATACAAGGTTAGGAATCTGATTTTTTTCTAATTCCATATTGTGTAGTGAATTCTACTTCATATTAATGTGATGTACTTCTTGCATCTCATCGGATTGTAAGCTGAACCACATTATGAATATTTGAGGAGTATTCAGAAAGCATTAGCAGATTGGGAAGTAACTGGTCAAGAAGATACAACAACGCACTAGTTACAAAACCCATAATTGTTGCGATGAAAATCAACAGCAGTACATTTCGTGTCTGTTCCAATTCTAAGCATTAGGAATTTCAGTATGTTTTTTATTTAAATCTACTCGAATCTCAATTTAACTTCCAGGGGATATCATTTCGTTTTTGACGCTTATTTGTCAGTCTTGAAAGAACAAAAAACAAATCTGATAGTCTGTTTAGATAGGTAAGAATTTCCTGATTTATTTTTTGTTCTTTAGCAAGTGCTACTGCGGATGTTTCAGCACGTCTTACGACAGTTCTACAAATATGTAATAAAGATGATTCAATGGTTCCCCCGGGAAGTATGAAATAAGATATTGGTGCCAATTCAGATTCAAAATTATCAATATATTTCTCAATAGTAGAAATCATCTCTTTTCTAACTAGTATTTTATCACCTTTCAAACTATTGGGATTGGCCAATTCTGCACCTAGGACGAATAAATCTTGTTGTACGTTCAAGAGTATTTTTTTTATATCATCAAAAATCGAATTATTTTCAATATTTGAAATTATTAATCCTATATGAGAATTAGCCTCATCCACTTCTCCATATGCTATTATTCTTAAATTAGATTTGGAAATCCTTGAACCATCAATTAATCCTGTGTCTCCTTTATCACCCGTTCTAGTATATATTTTCAAGATTGAGATAGAATGTTAGTTGACTTAATAAATTACTTTTTGTATGCTTAATTATGAAGTTAATAGATTATTGTCCAATTTTGGTCACAAATGTAAACTAATACCAGTCCTTCCAAATGCCCTTCAATAAATTGAAGAAAATTAGTAAGAATGAACTTCTATTTTATGTTCTTTTAGGTATTTCTTCTTCTTGAAACGTTCGTTACACTTCTCGCATCTGTAGGGTTTTTCAAATTCTAGAAGGAATCTTCTCCTCCTCTCTTCAGGGGTTTCCACAACCACCTTTAAATCTGTATTATCCATAGTAATTAATTTTTAAAATCTTGTTATAGTTTATTTACTTTAAGGAAGATAGTACTATAGATAAAACTAGTTAAATAATTAGTTCTTAATTCTAGGTTCTTGAGTTTATAGAGTATGCTAGTATAGCAGAAGGAAGAAACATATTTTAACCTTGTAAACTCGATTAATTCTGAATCACCTAGAAGAAATTATGAATACTGCATTTCTTCGCGGTACAAAATCCAATGTAAAATTCTTAATTTATATTGAAAATGCGCGTATAATTGCTATAATTTCAACTCTCTATAAAGGATGTTCAGGCTGGAGTTATACTTCATGGGAGGGTCCATTCTATCCGTCTAATTTGGATAATAAGTCATGGTTACCGTACTACTCTCAAGTCTTCAATTACGTAGAAGTAGATTCTACTTTTTATTATATTCCTAGTGAATTAATGGTAAGAAATTGGAATAGGAGTACAACTGAAAATTTTCGATTTACCGCAAAGTTACCTAAAATAATAACACATGATAAAAAAATTAAGAATGTTATCATTGATCCATGTCAAAAATTGTCTTTACAGATATCGGAGCCAAAATCATCAAATGAATAATGCTTAAATATTTACTCTGCAGTAAATGATCATGAGAAGGATACAAACATTACTCTTGGCCCTGAGTTTATCTTTGGTGGCAGGAGTGGCGTCATCATCAGCGGTTGCTCAAACAACCCAAAACGCGACGGAACCTGAGACTGAGGTAGGAGATGCAGAGAACACGTCAGTACTGGATTTTCTTAAGAGACCTGGACAATTACCAGGTGAAGAAAATAAACCGATATGTTACAACTTCAAATCAAACAATAAAATTGTAAAGGTAAAGTGCCCGGCTATTATTATCCTTGCGAGTTAGAACTATTGATTCCAAAAATTCCCTCTAATTTTTTTGTTTTTCTTATTACGTTAC
>DATADQ010000117.1:0-2524 GCA_036258455.1 Nitrososphaeraceae archaeon
CTGCTAAAACATATACACCTACTTTGTCATTTACATACATAGAGTCCTCATTATTTTCTCGAAGGAGCCCTTTATCAGATTTATGACCTGAAACAAACAACATATTTGATTTAGTAAAAATGATATTTAAATGAATAACACATACAATTGTGATAATGGAGCAACTCTATCTGTATCAAAATTATTTATATTGGAAGATGGTTGTTCCTCTTGAAGGAGCATTACTATTCTTATTTTACTTACCTGTAACTAGAAAAAAATTTGATATATTAGATGCCATAGAATTATTTACTATTCTTTACAACTCTTGATAAAGAATATTTGCTACAGATACACTTACTAATATTTTAAAATGACATATGATACTAATAGCGGTTATAGCGATTTTATTAGTACTTCATATTATATTCTCTGTCAAACTCGGGGTCTAATTTCTTTTTTTCAATGAACTTGCTATTATAGATTGTGCCAATTCCATAGATATAATCCAGCTGCAATCTTGCATATCTTGAAGTTGCATCATTTTCTATTTTTTCAAACAAACCTCCGGGTTGATTGGGAGTCGAAGCCATAATTGTCCTGCAGTTGCTTCTTCCTGCACAAGACGAAGCTGCGTGCTCTAACTCTTTCTGCTCTGAATGTTCCAAAAAGTCTGCTTCATCTATAAACAAATATGCTGTATCATATGATTCAAAACCCATAAATTCCCTTGGTTCCAACACTTTGATCCATGTTTTTTTTACCCATAAATCAGTAAATTTTGATTCTAGTCTAATGAGAGGGAATCTTTTTTCAAATAATTTCTTTAACATTCTATCTACTTTATCATTAGATTTATCACTACTACCTGAGACTATGTATATCGATTTATAATCTAACTCCGATGAATACAGGATTTTCCAAGCAAGATATCTAAGAATGAAGGTAGTAAGTCCAATTCCTCTTGCCTTCTTTATCCAAACATTCTGATTTCGTTCTACAGTATCAAAGATAATTGCCTGAAAATCAAACAAGGGATATCGTATGCCATCTTTACTGGGCAGAGACAATAGGTGATTGAAACAGCAACATCCATTTGTTTTCTCATACTGAACCCTGTGTAAGTAGGAGTCCCATATCCAAAACGGCTTATCCAAGAATATAGATAGACTGTCTATGCCTTGCGGAAAGACTGAGGTATCTAGACCTAGCATTTCTTTGTCTCCCAAGCCTGCTCTATTTGTGCTTATAATAGGAGTTCCTAAACAAAGTTAACTGAATGGTCTAGTCCTTTTATTTATCTCAGTTGCCATGATGAAAAATTTGACAAGTGTTCTATGTTCTACTTCCTAATCTAGACGTAATAATGGGCGAAGGTATTGGGTTCTGATGAATCTCGGTCCTTCGTAAATTGCCAATAAATTAGTCCACCGTAGATAACCAAATCTCTGGCAAGCATTTCCATTCGTGATTGCAGTTTTTTGTTTACAATCAGACCGTTTGAGTCTAGGTCCTCTCGCTCGTTAATGGAAACACCATAGGGCAGACTCCAAGCATAGCACTGCCTTACTGCTGTCCTCATCTGATCCATCACAGTTAGACCCTTCTCGTGTGATGAGACTATATACCCAAACGTTTTTCCCGAAAATTCCTTCCAGAAAAAATCTAGAAAGTTTTTCATCGTCCCTGACATGGACCCATGATAATCAGGTGAAGCCAAGACAAATACATTGGCCCAATTCACATCGGATGTAATCTTTTTGACACTTTCATTTTCAAATCTAGTGCTGGGTCTGTACATAGGCAGCTCAATTTCGAATAGGTTCAACAGTCTTGCTTCAGTCTTATACTTCACAGAAATAATTTCAAGGACATCTTTCAGAGCATTAGTACTAAAGGAATTTTTTCTCATACTGCTCCCAATGCCCAGGACTTTAACTTTTTGTTCCGTAGGTTTTAATCCTAATGTGGAATATATAAAATATTTTGAGTAGAGTGCTTGGATTAAATAATATAACTATTAAGACACGTCATCTCATAATATTAGTAATTTATGCCAATAGTCATACGACCTGATTCAGAATTCACAAATATGCTAAAAAGCAATTTAAGATCAAGATACGATGACAGAAAAAAAGACAGGATAGGTCTAGCCCCCATCCATGTTTCAGACATTCTGCCGAGTTCCTGTATAAGAAAACAATACTATTCGCGAGTTTATCCGGACGAAGATCCCATCACTGATGAATCCATACATCATTTCGTTAGGGGAGAATCAAGTGAGTTTGCTATTACACAACTTGCAAAAATTGGTGTGGCACAAGCCGAGTTGCAAATGGATGAAATAGTTGCACATCCTGACATAATGGATAATACGGACGGAAGAATGGTAATAATTGAACTAAAGGATACAGTTGCCGGTAAGCGACTTGATATAAATGATTATATTTTTCGTTCCTATCTAAGACAACTGCTTTATTATCTGATTATGACAGGTATAGAAAAGGGCATCATTTCAATTAGATATAATATCAAGGAATTGAGA
>DATADQ010000118.1:0-3873 GCA_036258455.1 Nitrososphaeraceae archaeon
TGAATACTAATCTGTTCTATTTGATCTCCAAAGAGGGATACTCTGATAACGTCGTCAGAATACCCTGGTATAATATCAATAGTATCTCCTTTAACTCTGAAACTGCCAGACGACAAGGTTATATCGTTTCGCTCATACCGAGCTTCAATTAGCTTGTGAATTAGTTCTTTTCTCCCAATTTCCATATTCTCTGACAGAGTAATAGCACTTTGATCCCATTCATGCGGTGAGCCTAGCGAGTAAATGCATGAAACTGTTGATACTATAATTGTCGGTTCTCCGGACATGAGCATCGCAGTCGCTTCGAGGCGCATTTTCTCGATTTTTTCGTTTACCTCAGTGTCTTTTTCTATATAAGTGTCAGTCTGCGGTAAATAGCTTTCAGGCTGATAATAATCATAAAAACTAACAAAATATCCCACATTGTTTTCTGGAAAGAATTGCTTAAACTCTGAATACAGTTGTGCAGCTAGCGTTTTGTTGTGTGAAATAACCAGGGTATTCCTGTTTGTTCTTGCAACTACATTTGCTACGGTAAACGTCTTTCCGCTACCAGTCACTCCCAATAATGTCTGAATCTTTTTGCCGCGTCTTAGACCATCTACAAGACCTTCTATTGCTGCTGGTTGATCACCTCTTGGTGAAAATGTATCAGAGGCAAGTGAAAATTGCTTAGACATGCGGGATAGGAATAAATTTTTTCGTTTGTTGAATATATATTGTTACTGTCATTTTCTAAAAATTAAATCAATCCTATTAGAAATGCCTAGTCCTACATCTAAAGTCCTAGATAAGGCAAACTCATTTCACGGTCCTTATTATTATGCGATATGGCGGGATAAGGAAAAATGGAAAGTTGAAAAAAATATCCAGTGAATAAGGACAACTCGCCTTACAATGTAGACTAGGTTTAAAGCTATTACGATAAATATCGGCTAACTAATATTAATTCGGATCAATTCTTTGGTTACTCTCCCGCCAATGCTCATTATTGCAGGGACAACTAGCGGAGTTGGTAAGACGACTATTTCTCTAGCAGTCATGCATGCTTTCAAAAATAAAAAAGGTCTTTTGGTTCAGCCATTTAAGATTGGACCAGATTTCATTGATCCAAGTTATCACAAAATAATTACAGGAAAGGAATCGCGAACTTTGGATGCCTGGTTTATGGGAAAGGAAGGTATTCTCTCAACCGTGGAGAAAGCTACCAAAGATGTAGATATCGGTATAGTTGAAGGAGTCATGGGATTGTTCGACGGAATGTCTGGGGGAAACGATTTTGCCAGCACTGCATATGTTGCCAAGATTTTGAATGCCCCCATAATATTGGTAGTAGATGCAGCAAAGGCAGCTCGTTCGATTGCTGCCATGATTTGTGGGTACTTGAATTTTGATAAAAAATTAAAAATAATGGGCATTATCCTTAACAATGTTTCAGGGCCCAAACATGCAAAGTATCTAATAGAGGCATGTAAAAATTCAATAAATGTTCCTATACTGGGGATAGTGAAAAGAGAATTTGACTTGAAAATGGATGAACGTCATCTGGGTTTGATTCCCTCAGATGAATTAGAACCGTCAAAAAAAAATAAAATATTACGGCTTGCAAATAAAGTATCAGAAGAAATTTATTATGACAAAATTATTTCGTTAATAAAATTAAAAAAATCAAAGTTTACTAAACCCATTAGTGGATACGAACGCAAAGCTCCAAAAGTTGTTAAAATAGCAATTGCACTTGATAACTCCTTCAACTTTTACTACAATGACAATCTAAATCTCTTGAGGGATCTTGGCGCAGAAATAACTTATTTTAGTCCCATTAATGATGAGCATATTGCTAATGACATTTCTGGAATAGTTTTAGGCGGAGGTTTTCCTGAAGTCATGGCAGACAAGCTAAATTCAAATCAATCAATGATAAAATCAATAAAAAAAGCCGCCGAACAGGGAATTCCAATATATGGCGAGTGTGGCGGGCTTATGTATCTCACTAAATCAATTACTGGATACAAAAATTCCAAAAAGCATTTTCAAATGGTGGGAATAATAGATGCTAAAACGGAAATGACTGGTAGACTTACATTAAATTATACAAATGCAGATATGAATACATCTACTTTTGGAAAAATAGAAAATATACGAGGTCATGAATTCCACTATTCAAAACTAAAAGATTTGCCGTCTGACTTAAAATACGCATATTCTATGAAACGAGGAATTGGAATAGATGGTGGCAAACATGATGGGATCTTGACTCATAATAGCATTGCTTCCTACATGCATTTGCATTTCCATGACAGTCGATTTCCAACAAAGTGGATAAAAAGTTGTATTGAGTTTCAAAGGAAATAGATAGATACTAACGATCAAGATGTTCTATTTGGAATTAGCCAAGTACTTTGTGATAGTAACGTAAATCTAATATGTCAGAAATTGCGACATCTATTATCGTCATCCTATGCAAAAAGACAACTCCAATATGATAATTGGATGTAGACATTTTCATTGGATATCTTACAATTTTGTTGGATTATTTTCCCCAAAGTCAAAACAATCTACTTAATTTTGCTATTCCCTTGACCAATTGTAAGGATTTTGTGTTTATTCGCCAGATTTCTGTCTAGTAATCCACGACCATCATAAACAGGAATATTTCTAAAAAATGTCTTACCAAGTTTCTTGTATTCATCATGATCTGTTGACAAGATTATGAGATCAGAATCCTTTATTGCTTTTTTTAGATCTGACGTTAGAAGAACATTACGAAAACTTGATAAATCTGGATCGTCACTAACAAGGGGATCATGAATATTGATCTCCTTAACTCCAAACTTTTGCAATTCTCTTATTATCGAGTAAGTGGGAGACAAACGAGTATCTGAAACGTCTCCCCTAAAGGCTAATCCTAATATAGTTATTGTGGATTTGGGAAGATCTGAAAATTTTAATAGTCTAATTGCTTGTCTTACACAATATGAAGGCATACCGTCATTTATGGCTCTACTTATGTTCGTTACTTCACACAGAACATTAATTTTCTTAGCGACATCGAGTACGAATTGTGGATATACCGGTATACAAGCGCCTCCTACTCCAATTCCTGGTTTATGTATGTGACAAAATGGCTGAGAATTTGCAGCGTCTCTTGCCTGCCAGAAATCAATTCCTGCAGCTTCACAAAATTTTGCCATCTCATTGGCAAGGGCGATATTCACGTCTCTATATACTCCCTCAAACAATTTTTCTGCTTCAGCACTTCTAATACTATCTAATAGTAATACTCCTTTTTTGAAAATGAGTGAATAAATCGTAAATGCTATCTCCTTACCTTTCGGTCCGACAGATGATATTATTGCAGGATAATTTTCTTCAATATCCTTAACCGCACGTCCTTCATAAATTCTTTCGGGATTATATATCATACAAAAATCGCTTGTTACATTAAGGCCACTTTCTCTTTCAACTATGGGTATCACAACATCTTCGGTAGTTCCAGGAGGAACACTCGGGTTAAGAGATATTACATCGTCTTTTTTCAGTCCCTTCCCTATCGTAGTGGCAACCTCCGATACCGCTGTAAGGTCGGCCGACAACTCTTGATCCTGGGATAATACAGGGACACAAATCATTTTTAAATAAGAATCTTGTGAAGCTTTGATTGGATCGTCATAAAGTTTGAATCGTCCTGAATTAATGCCATGCTTAAACGCTTCGTTTACGTTAGGTTCCGGGATTGTAGTCTTGCCCTTTCTTGCCTCAGCTAGAACTTTCTTGGATTTATCAACGCCAATCACATGGGCTCCTGCTCTGAGCCAGACAGCTGCAAGGGGGGCACCAACATGACCCAGACCATAAACTGCAATTTTGAGC
>DATADQ010000119.1:0-7258 GCA_036258455.1 Nitrososphaeraceae archaeon
ATCTATTTTTTTAATTTTTGAGAGACTGTGATAGAGTTTCTCTCTTTCATCTTTTATTAGTGATATACTTTTTTCGACTTTTTCCGGATTAGAGATAACTGAAATTGCGATAGCAAGTGAAATGCTGTTTACTGGATATGGTGACTGAATCCTATTTTTAAATAAATCTGCAAGTTCTTCATTTGCTACCATGTATCCTACTCTTGCACCGGCCAATCCTATTGCCTTTGAAAATGTACGCAGAATTACAAGATTTGGAAATTCTTTCACATATTTGGTCAAGGAATATTTTGCAAATTCTACATATGCTTCATCCAATATTACCAGATTATTTTTCAAGCTACTCAAAATATCTAGAATTTGTGATTTGTCAAATTGATTTCCGGTTGGATTATTTGGAGAGCATAGATATATTGCATGCGATTTTTTTGCATCAGCAATAAATTTTTTACAATCTAGACTGTTATCAATAGAAGATAACATTATTTCAGAAAATTCTACTCCGTGTAATTGGCATCTTGTTTTAAAATAAGAAAAAGTTGGATATATGGAAGTTAACCTCCTTTCTCTTCCTACGAGTGTTAGAAGTAGATCTACAATCTGATCAGAACCGCTTCCTAATACTAATGACTTTTCACTAATCATCAAATATTTGGAGAGCTTTTTGTATAACTGCTCATAAAGCTCAATGGGATATTTTCTCAGATCAATTTTTTTTAAACTATCTAAAGAAATGTTTATGACAAAATTTTTATCTAAAACAAGATTTTCGTTTGCGTCCAACTTAAAATAATTACTTTCAGCAGGTGTTGCGTATTTTTCAACCATTGAAATTTTCTTCATTTCTTTCATTAGCCAGTCTGTCAATTCAATCTCTGAACCTCTCTTCTATGGCATAATAATGATTCGGTAAACCTTCAGCAAATGCTAATTCCTTTACGCACTTTTGAACAGATTGAAGACCTCTTCTTGTTACTGTAATGTGGTTAACTAATTTCATGTAGTCCAGTACGGATAGTGAAGATTTAGACTTGCCAAATTCCATAGTTGGTAACACATGATTTGAACCAAGACAATAATCACTTGCCGATGACGGGCTATACTTTCCTAATAAAATAACGCCTGCAGTACTAACCTTGGACGCTATTTGTTTTGGATTCTCGGATAAAACTTCAAGATGTTCAGGCGCTAGTTCGTTAATGAATGACATCGCATTTTCTTGGCTATTACATATTGCAATGAAGGCATTATTCTTAAAACTTGTTGATACTATTTCCAATCTTGGTAAGGAAGTATTTAATGCCCTAGCAATTTCATTTTCCAATTTTCCAACCAAATCCCTTGAAGTAGTAACGACACCACAAATTGTATCCTGACTGTGTTCCGCCTGTGAAATCAAATCTCTGGCTACAAATTTGGGATCAGAGGTGGAATCTGCATATATTAAAAGTTCACTTGGACCTGCTATCATATCAATAGCAGTCTTCTTACTAACAAGAGATTTTGCAATATTAACAAATAAACCTCCAGGGCCTACAATTTTATCTACCTTCTTTATTGTTTTAGTCCCGTATGCAAGAGCTGCCACTGCCTGAGCACCACCCACTCTATAGACTTCGTCTATATCACATATATCGGCAGCTACAAGTGTGAGAGGATCTATATTACCATTTTTCATAGGGGGGCTTACTACCGCTATTCTGCTCACATTAGCAACTATTGCAGGAACAGCACACATTATCAACGTGCTTGGATATCGCGCTTTACCTCCAGGGACGTAACATCCAACACTGTCTATGGGTTTGACAGTTCTCTCAATTGTTACCCCATCTGTTGATGAAATAATGCCAGTTACTCGCCGTAGTAACAGTTTTTCATTGTTTTCAAGAAGCTTCTTACTTTTTTTAAGAGAATTCAATTGATTCATTGTCACCTCTTGGTAAGCTTTTTTGAATTCCTTTTTATCTACAAAAATAGAATCGATTTTTATGTTATCATATTTTTTGGTATACTCTATTATTGAATAATCTCCAAAATTAATAACATCGTTGATTATCTTTTCAACAATATGACTATTCTGAGGTATACGACTCAAACTACGAATGAGAGTTGCTTCTTTTATTCCATTCTTTACATGTATTTTTTTTATCACTGACCCATAACCTGTTTTAGTTCCTCTAATGGGAGTATTTGCTTTGGTTGCATCACCACAAGTCCCTGAGCTATCTCTCTTAACTTAGGAACTATCTTTATGAACTCATTCTTATCAATGACCGTATTAACACCATACCAACCTTCTTCACTCAATTTGCTTATTGTGGGTCTTTTTAGGGCCGGTAAGCTTTCCAACAGTTTCTGCAAATTCCTTTCTTTCACGTTTACAAAAATATGGAGTTTTTTCCTTGCTTCCACAACTCCCTTGACTAGAGCAAGTATATCCGCAATTTTTTCGGACTTTATCTTGTCTTCTAACGAATTCTTATTTGCAATTAGTTGAGCACTTGAATGAGCAACGGTCTCAATTACCTTTAGGTTGTTTTGAACTAATGTAGTGCCAGTTTCAGCTATATCACAAATGGCATCTACATCTTCCGGTGGTTTGGCTTCAGTAGCACCAAAGGATAGAAAGATTTCGACCATTTTATTTTCACCAATCCTCATCCACGGTGTAATAATCATTGGCCTAACATCACCAAAATATTTTTGATATGATTTGTTAGAACGTACGTGAACTGAAGTAGTCGTAAGGTACTCTGACGAAAACTTAAGTGTTCGTTTCTGTTTTGCGAAACCTTCTATCAGTTCAGTTAAATTGTTGTATTCAAAATTTTCCGGAATTGCTATAACCTGATTTACTTGACCATATTCGAGATCTAGTAAAATCTTGACGTCTGCACTTGCCTCAACAATCCAATCTTTACCAGTAATTCCTATATCATAAAAGCCCTCCTGAACGTATGTTGGTATTTCTTGCGGTCTCAAAATTTTTACTTCTATTTCAGGATCGCTTAGCTTAACTCTATAGGTTTTTCCACGACCCCTGACAGTTTGCCATGCTTCTTCAAGAATCTTAAATGTTGGGTCTTCGATACTGCCTTTTGGTATCGCAAATTTTACTGTTGCCATCTGATATTCGAAGAATCTTTTTAATGGGATATATTTCTATTGAAAAATCTTTGTAGGGAACTTTGTTTTGATATTTATTATGATAAATGATATGAAAAATTCTTCAAAATTATTTATAAAACATTCTAAGCTGAACCATCCATTCTGTCCTGTAATTCATGTAGAATTGACCTTGCGCGGTCCAAATTTATGTTCGACTGTCTATACATGGCTTCAGATACTATATCAACTAATTTACCAGTGGCCCCCGCCGCTGTGGCAAGATTCTTTGCGTGTAATTTCATGTGCCCCTTTTGAATTCCTTCTGTAGATAGTGCCCTAATTGCTGCAAAATTTTGAGCAAGTCCGACTGAGGCTATAACACATGCTAATTCACGTGCTGATTTTACTCCTAGGATTTTCAAACCAATTTTCGCAACAGGATGTACTGTAGATATCCCTCCTACTATGCCTACTGACAATGGAATCTCTATCCTACCTATTAGATCACCCTTAGATGACTTTGAAAAAGAAGTAAGTGTCCGGTACTTTCCATCCCTGGATGCATAGGCATGAGCGGCGGCCTCAATCGCACGAAAATCTTGACCTGTTGCAATAGAAACTGCATCTATACCATTCATAATACCTTTATTATGAGTCACAGCCCTATGTAGATCAGAAAATGCAAAAGCAAAAGCAGATAGTATCCTCTCAACTATTTCAGCGCCTCCCAGTTCTTCTTTCTTGAAAGTTGCTTTACTACTTGCAATCCTCTCTGTTGAATAGTTGGAAAGTATTTTTAGTATAACTCTGCCATTTGTCTTTCTTTCTATCTCAGGGCCCAATAGTTCGCACATTGAATTTATGGTATTAGCACCCATTGAATCCTTACAATCAACATAAAGTTCTGCGATAAGCATTCTCCGTTTGTCAATATCATTTTTAATTACCCTTGTTTTTAGATCCAATGCCCTAACATTTTTTGAACAGGAATTGGCTATACTGAGTAGAGAATCCTTGTTCTTTGAGATAATTTGCATAGCTTTCCTGATATCTAACAAGTTAATTACCTGAATCTGGCCCCTCATTATAGAACAGTCAGCACTTGCCTTAAATCCTCCAGTAGACTTGGCTAGTTTTGCAGCATGACTTGCGGCTGCGATAACAGATGGTTCTTCAGTCGCCATAGGAACCAAGTAGTCTTTTCCATTTATTACAAAATTCGTTGCTATGCCAAGAGGAAGTGAAAAAATTCCAATTGCATTTTCTACCATACTGTTAATTTTATCAAAGGGTAATACTTGATTAACAATGGTCGAAATTTCATTTTTTGTAAGATTGGTTTTTGATGCAATTAATGATAATCGTTCGTCAAGGCTCATTTCATAAAATTTCTTGTCCATCTTCATGCGTACGACTACTATGATCTTGTGAGCCTTAATATTTTGTCATCACCCTGTTGCGGCAATCCGCTCCCGTCTGTATTACTGGTAAGAACAAAAATTGACCCATCTCTAGATTCAATCACATCAATAAGGCGACCATAGCCAACAAGGATAGCGTTTTGACTGGCAGTTTTAAGATCAATTTCTCTCAAATGTGACCCCTTTAGTGTGGCGACGATGAGATGATCCTTGTATCCTAACTTATTTGAGGATGCAAAGGTAATTCCGGAAGGCTCTAGGGATGGATTAAAACAGAGCAAGGGGGGAGTGTTTTCAGTATTTCTATTGCATTCTTCATCCGGCCAACCATAATTTTTGCCTGGTGATATTAAATTTATTTCGTCATTGCCTGCTGCCCCCTGATCTGAAGCATATAGCTCTCCGCTTTCAGGATGCCATGCTAATCCTTGGACATTCCTAAATCCATATGCATATATTGATGAATTTGAAAAAGGATTATCTTGTGGAATAGTGCCATCTTCATTAACACGAAGTATTTTTCCTGCCAGAGAATTCAAGTCCTGAGATAATTTCGGATCTGAAGCATCCCCTGTTGATACATATAATTTTCCATCCGGACCAAATTTAAGACGACCACCATCATGAAATTCACTACCTGGAATTCCATCCAGTATTGTCCTAGACTCAATTATTCTATTCTTGTTTTCTCGGAGCATCAAGACTTTATTGAATAATCCTGTGTCGTTTGAATATGTGTAATATACATAAAACAAATGATTCTGCGTAAAATTTGGATGTAATATAAGACCTAACAAGCCGGCGTTCCCAAGTTCTTCAACTTTTATGTCCCCAACCGATTCTGCTAAAAGAGTACCGTTCTCAATAGCTCTGATACTTCCATGTTGTTCTGTAAAGAAAATTTTTCCATCCTCAGCTACATCAATAGACCTTGGAGCTTGCAACCCTTCTGTAATAATTTCTACTCCTTTGCTATTTGTCAAATTACTTGAATTCGATACTGGTGAAGGTAATGGAATCGCAGTTTCAGAGGGTGAAAATTTCATAGTTAATATGCTTACAATTATAACAAGAACCGAAGGGATAACAAGTCGAAATAGTTGTCTTCTTTCCATGTTCTGGATTAGATTTGATTTTTTATAATTCTATTCAATTATTTTTTCAGTTATTTTTGATTACAAGCATAAAATAGCTATTTGGAAAATATTTCTGATAAACCATAACGCAGATGAGGAGATTTGAACTCCTGCTCGCCCGAAGGCGAATCGGCTTTCTTTCGGCCAAACTCAAGGCCGACGCATTATTGTGTTCTTAGTTTTAAGAAGACCACTCTGCCACATCTGCTTGAATTTCTTGGACTATTTCTTATTTTTATTTGTTTAAATGGACTGAATAGGTACTATAATAAGCTCTCTTAATTATGAATAGCATTTATTTCGTATCGTAGTAATTGCTAGCTTAGTGAATCATTCATGATACCAATAAATAAACCGCAAATTGATGATAAGGAAAGAGAAGAAATTCTCAAGGTATTGGATGAAGGAATTTTAACCTCCGCTTCTAACTATGGGGGGAAAAGGGTTCAAGATTTTGAAGGGTTAATGGCTAAATTCTTACATGTTAAGCATGCTGTTGCGGTAAATTCTGGAACTGCGGCTTTACATGCCTCTATTCTTGCGGCAGGGATTAAAGAAGCCGATGAAATTTTGATTCCTTCATTTACATTTGTTGCAACTGCAAATTCAGTTGCGTGTACAGGAGCCAAGCCTGTCTTCGTGGATATTGAAAAAGATACCTATACAATAGATCCTCTTGATCTCGAAAAGAAGATTACCAAAAGAACTAGGGCAATAATGCCAGTTCACCTGTACGGTCATCCTGCAAAGATGAATGAAATACTCGAAATTGCAAGCAAGCATTCGTTATTGGTTATTGAAGACGCATGCCAGTCCTTAGGAGCTTCATACGATGGAAAACAGACTGGGACACTTGGTGAAATGGGATGTTTTAGCATGTATGCGTCAAAGGTCTTAACTTCAGGAGAGGGTGGTGCAATTACAACCAATAGCGATGACTTTGCAGAAAAGCTGAGAATGATAAGAAATCATGGAATGGTAAGTGGATATGATACGCGAATAATTGGATTCAATATGCGATTACCAGAAATCTCTGCAGCGATTGCAAAAACTCAGATGAAGAAAATTCAATCCATGTTAGACAAAAGAGCAATTAACGCAAAAAAACTAGGAGAACTATTAAGTGATAAAATTGACAACCAGGATATAGTTCTTCCACACGAAAATCCAAGAGTAAAATACAATTGGTATCTCTATACTGTGGCCTTCAATAATTATCGAAATAGAGTCAAAAAATTACTAAATGACAATGGAATTGGTGCAACTATATATTATGATCCCCCGGTTCATCAGACTCCATATTACTCAAAATTTCATAATAGGGAACTTAAAATAACCGAATGGGCCTCGGGAAGTGTTCTCTCATTACCCGTCCATCCGTCAATAACAGAAAATGAGATAAATTTTATGGTCAGTAAAGTTGAAGAAGCCATAAAGTCATAGATAGGATTTCAGTTATCAATAAATCTGCAAAGTAAGGGTAAGGAAATTTTATTCTAACTTCCTTCTTAAATAATCGAGGATGGCGATATGCATCTTGCTTGCCTTTACACATATGGTTTATATAATATTCAGACAAAGATCAAAACGATA
>DATADQ010000120.1:0-10285 GCA_036258455.1 Nitrososphaeraceae archaeon
CTGGCTACTTGACCGATCAAGGAGCTCTGTTCCTTGTTGCCGCCGATTTAGGAGCATCCTTTGATAACGTTCAACGTACAAAGCGAGGAATTAAAGATCTTTATATCGGGGCAAGAGATCTTGACCTAACCGTACGACTGCTCAGTACTTATCCTATAAGGGTTTTTACAAAAAAAGATTCAAACGAAAGGATTGAAAATAGAACTATCTCCGTCTATGATACCGGTGGAAGCATAAAGGTAAGGCTATGGGATAATCTAACTCACGTCATTGAGGAGAACGGGTTAAAACCAGGTGATTTGATACAAATAAAAAATTGTTATGTAAAAAGTGCGCTCAATGGAAAACCGATAATAAATATTGGGGAAGGTGGGAATATTTATCCCTATGAGGGTAACGATAGTAATATTCCAGATCTAGATGGTATCACATCAAACATTGATAGCGTTAGAGCAGAAAAAGAGAACGCTGTAATATCAGGATTAATCAGTTCTATTCCTAGGATAATGGAATTTTCTGATTCGCGAGGGGAGAGGAAAAAATCACTCCAGACAATGTTGTCAAATGAATCAGGTGATAGGAAACTAAGGGTTGCTCTCTGGAATATTGACGAGGACAGTTTGCCCAAATTTTTTCAAGTGAATATTCCAATTAGAATAATTGGAGCACGGATAAAGGAAGGCAACTTGCAGTATGGTAATGGCGATTTTGAGATTCATGGTGACGAAGGTACATTCATTGAGTTGAAAGAAAAACCTCAAGATTATGAAGTTCATTCGATTCGAATAATATCTGATGGAAGAAGTGATAATGACAGTACCAATTATATTGGAATAGATAAGGACAGGAACATAGCTTACGTTAATCTTCAGGGAGTAAAGTCTGATAAGGTAAAACTAGATTCAGTAATAGATTGTATTCCCAATAGGATATTTGGCAACATGGTATTTTTAAAGGAAGATTCGTATTTAGAATTGGTAGAAAATAATTCTTTTCCTACTCTTGAGGAATGTATTTCTAAAATAAGGGACCTCCAGACTGTTGGTAATTCCTACATAATAGAATCTATTATCTTACAACAACCAAATACCACACAAGTGAACACGAAGAATGGAGAATTGGTTTCGGTAACCGATACCTTGATAGGAGACGACACGGGTGAAATTAGACTAGTTGGTTGGCGGGATACCAGCACCGAATTAGAAAGGCTAAAAGTTGGCGACAGAATAAGGATTATAGGAGCCCTATTAAATGCTGGTAGGGAAGGAAAACTAGAATTGACATTGAGAAAAGATTCATCAATTGATATCCTTTTGTGATGTCATAAGGGTTTGGGTGCAGAGTTCTTGTAAGGGATACATACGATTATTAGATAATAGATATCATAATTTTTTGATTTATGCATTAGTATAAATACAAATCTATATAGTTTCTTCTTGAAAGACAGTAGGCATTCTTTATGATCAGTACCAGTCAAGGTAAGCATGGGTATCTCACATGGAGAAACAATGTCTCTGAATTCTTGACAAGAGAACTTGTTATATGTAAGTGATCTACATATTCAGAACAAAAAAATATCTCAAAAGATAAGCAAAATAATAACTGTGAATCAACTATGAAGAAAACAAAATTCTTGGGAGGTTTGAGCCGTGTGAGTTAACCTTCACAACCTAGGCCGTCTCCATCAGAATCTAATCCATAAGGATCAGGAGCTAAGACCGTAAAATTTTTGTGCGGGATATCTAAGCAACTCAACTTTGCAGTATAAGTGGTAATACAAACATCTGGATATGAAGAATCGCAAGTATCACTCGAATTATTACTCGATCCAGTATTCTGTGCTTGACTTACATTTGCCTGGCTCTGACTCTGACTTACATTTGCCTGGCTCTGACTCTGACTTACATTTCCCTGACTCTGATTCTGATTCTCATCTTGTTGCTGCTGACTTACATTTCCCTGACTCTGATTCTGATTCTGATTCTCATCTTGTTGCTGCTGACTTACATTTCCCTGACTCTGATTCTGATTCTCATCTTGTTGCTGCTGACTTACATTTGCCAGACTCTGTCTTAGATTTGCCAGACTCTGACTTACATTTGCCAGACTCTGACTTACATTTGCCAGACTCTGATTCTGATTCTGGTTCTCATCTTGTTGCTGCTGACTTACATTTGCCAGACTCTGTCTTAGATTTGCCAGACTCTGACTTACATTTTCCAGACTCTGACTTACATTTGCCAGACTCTGACTCTGATTCTGATTCTCATCTTGTTGCTGCCGACTTACATTTGCCAGACTCTGATTCTGATTCTCTCCATCGCCAGAATATTTGTCCTTTAAATAATTCGCATTTTCAAAACAGCGTACAACTTCATAATCACCCAATTCCTGTCCCACTTTGTTTGCTAGGTTTATGCAATCTCTTACATCCTTATCTGCTTCCTTGTAAATGGTAGAATCTCTAAATTTATCCCAATCCATGTTATTATCGTTCTTGTCTCCATTTTTAATATCATCGACTAGGTCTTTCATATTTTCATAGTGTCTCCAAATTGCTCGTACACCGTAGGCTTGAAAATTGTTACCGTAAATAACAGAGATATCGATGGTGATCATTATAACTAAAAGTAAGAAAGTCTTTATCAAAATCTATCTTCCTCTTATTGAATTAAATATTATCACAAATAAACATTTTTTGTCCTATTTTTTCCAATATTTTATTTTTATATAAAAAGATAAATTAGATCAAATCATTCTTGTATATGATAATCTATGTCCATGGCTGAGGATATTGAGTAAAACACAACAACCTTGTTAGTCTTGATCAATTATGCTATACATGTTGTTCATTTAGTGTAGAGATTCTAAATCCACTTTCAAAACGGCACTGCAAAATTTAATGGTCTCTTTATTGGTAATTATTTATCATTCCAAAATCCTCTAGTTATAACATACTGTCTTTCTGCATCATAAATATTCTTGTACAGGTTTTCATCATCAACATAATTACGGAGGATACGCGCAGCAGTTTCAACACCTATGCCATAACCAGAAAGTACCGTCAATGCTTTTTTTCCAAAATTGTTAATCAATGATGCTGTTTTCCATGCTCTTTCAAATTTGTGATTTTCCTCAGTGTTGATCTCTAATCCCTTCAACTTATTCAAGATTATCTTTGAAAGTTCATAATCAGAGGAAAAAGTGCTTGTAATTAACTTCGAACCGCATAGTTTACAAGATATGGATTCCATTACTTCTCTTGTTTCAACCAATCTTTCCCATTTGCCACATCGTATGCATATTAGCCGGTGTTTGGTTTTATCGAGTCTCTCTTTAATGAGTTCTAACACTCCCTTCTCAATACTTAATGGCGAAGACGACGTTTTGGAATGGTGTTCTATGATGCTCTGAGCAAGCGGAGAAAATAGCGATAAATCAAGCCAGTGTATTGATATTTCTTTATTTCTTATCCTTCGGAGAATTTCTTGTGTAGATTTTAGATCAAATTTATCATGAATTAATTCTCTAATGGACTCTTTACTTATTGGTGTTTTAGAATATTTGTCATAAATAAAACGAGCCAATCGTTTGTCATATATTGCATTTTTATCAACAAGACCAAATTTCTTTGATACCATCCAAACTCTCCAATTCAGATTATATGTATTAGTTAATGATGTGATTAGTATTGCTTCAACATCATATTCATCATAGAATATTTTTTCCATATTTCCTCTTGATAATCTAACCGAAGAACTTAGCAGAATTCGATATGCATCTGACTTTGTTTCTACTAAATGTCCTACATAAGATGCTAGAAAGGTTGAAAATAGTGATGACAAAGTATTATTGATTTTTGTACCAAAAGTTGAATGAATCACAATCGCATTCTTAGTAGCAACACTTTCTATCACAATATTCTTAGAATCAGGAATTATAGGAATTTTTTGTAAGGTGTTCTTAATATCAGATTCAAATTTAAGATTACTGTCATGGAGAACTTTAGCTCTTAGATTACCTACTTCCACTGCAGTTTCATAATCCACCGGGATCATTTCACCAACCCAATGAGGGATATTTATTGGAGACCCAAAAACTTGTTCTACATTTACAAGCAGTTTATTATCATCCACGCTTACTATTCTCCATTGAGTTCCTTTTAAGATAAATACATTACCCCTTTCTCCAAATTCGCCAATAAATTGTTGATCCAGCGTCCCTATTCTCTTCTTTCTTATTACATCAATAACTTCAAACTTTACTATGTTTGGTATAGTTGAAATATTTTCAAAATAGTACTTATATGACTTTATTCTTCGTGCGTAGGTTTGATTTTTGGGATCGTATTTAATAATTTTAAAACTATCAAGTAAAACTGCACATTGTTCTAGATCAGAGAAAGGCAAGCCTCTAAAGGGATAGGCTCTTGTTATAATTTGATAAATTTCATCTAATCTTTTTGGTTCTGATGTTGATATTACAAATCCAACTAGATGGTGCGAAACTACATCTAATGAGTTAAAGTGAGGGTTTTGAATTTCTATTGATCTTTTCTTCATTCTATTAATTATAGACAATGACTCTAGTTCATCGTCACCACTGTTTGCTATCATCAATCCTTTGGCAGATTTAAAATTAACATGCCTGCTCCTTCCAATCCTTTGTATAAGTTTAGAAACCTGTTTGGATGATCCATAATGAATTACTAATTCTACAGACCCAATGTCCAAACCCAACTCTAGAGAAGACGTGCAAACTACAATACCAGTTAGGCCTTCTCTCAATTTAGACTCTGTTTCTTCACGCGTTTCTCTAGAAAGCGATCCATGATGTATTTCTATTGGAATAGTGTTTTGGTTTCTAATTATAGTACCTATGTATTCAGCCTCATCTCTAGTGTTTGTGAATAATAGGACGGACCCACATATCTTGTTATCCTTCAGATACTTTGCTACAAACTTGCCTACGTTACTTATGGCGCCCTTTAGATACTTTACATCAATGTCATATTTCCTAATTGTATTATCCACAAGAACGGAACACTTTCTATTATTTCCACTAATAAAATTTGCAGCATCTTTTAAATTTCCAATAGTTGCAGATAGCCCGATTCTAATCACATTATGCGAACTTATGTTTTCTAGGTGCTCTAAACTGATAGTTAAGTGACTTCCTCTTTCATTGCCAATTAATTCGTGGACTTCATCTACTATGACCCATCTTAGGTGTTTTAAATATGATTTGAATTTCTCATGAGTAAGGATAATCCCAAGAGATTCTGGTGTTGTTATGAGAATCTGCGGCGGTTTTTTCAGTATTTTCTGTCTTGCTGTTCTTGTAGTATCGCCATGTCTTATTTGTGCATCAAGATTTCTCTTTTTTGCATAATTAATTATTCTTCTAAGTACGTCATTATTCAGGGCTCTCAAAGGTGTAATATATAGTACAATAATTGCATTATCGTAGGTGAAATTAGACTTCTTTGCTCGTTCATTTTCAAGAAGAGAAAATATTGGGATTATTGAAGCCTCTGTTTTCCCAGAACCTGTGGGAGCAACAAGGAGACAGTTTTGCATGCGGGAGAGTACTGGAATTGAAATTCTTTGGATCTTGGTCAAATTTTGAAATCCTTCACTCCTGAAGGATTCTATGATTTGTTCATCAAAAACACTCATTCAGCTTCTCGTTTTTTCTGTATCTGCGTCTTGATTTGTCTTGACATTCATTTTTTCATATAATATAGTTGCAAAGAGCCCAACAACAAATAGCCCAACTGCGATTTGAACTAAAGTATCAAAATTCATTGATAATTATTTTAAACATACATCTCTCATTTATAAACCGATTGAAATATGGGAATATATTGTGGTCAATTATGAACTGTATTTCCCTGAATTTAATAACAAGTCAAATCAAAGTCTTAACTGGCGTTATAAAATTCAGTAATAATTCTACTATCAATATTGATGTCTTGTTTGAAGATATTAGACACCAGGCAAAAAACATCCTTGAATCTGATAAAGGGAAATCCCCAAAACTTGATTTCTTCAAGTAGAAAATTACTACTGCGCAGAAACCCAACGTTGGACGATTGTATATTAAATAGTCACGACAATCCTAGTAGAATTGATTTTATCGATAGTTATGAAATGCCAAGACATCTTAATTGGAAGATTATAAAGAAAGTAAATGACATTCAACCAAAAAATTATGAAGAGCTTGTTTCGATCGAAGGAGTTGGGCCGTCCCTAATACGGGCACTTTCACTTATTTCTCAGCTAATCTACGGGACTAGAACTTCTTGGAAAGATCCAGTACGATATAGTTTCGCTCAGGGAGATAAAGATGGAGCTCCATTTTCAGTAGACAGAAATACATTTGACAAATCAAACAGGTTTTTAAGAGATGCCATAGAAGGAGAAATATCCAGAGACCAAAAAAGAGCAGCTCTAAAGAGATTAACAACAAAACTAAAAATTATTCTTCCAAGATATATTGTCTGAATTTAGAAAATATTTACGCGTTGGTATTCAAATTCACTCCTTTCACTTGGAGCATTCAATATTTAAGTGCCAATTTCTCTTTATGCAGTACATCATTTGACTTTTAATGAAACATTTCAAAAAATAAAGAAGTTACTCTTCCTTTGGTCTAGAGCTATTAGAATAAAGTTTTTGCTAGCTTCAGCTATAGCAGTAACCAATGGGATTGCCATTAGTTATTGGGAGATTGGTTACGTTGATTTGGCATACGCGTTGCTAACTTATTTTGGAATAATGTGCTTGCATATTAGCGTCGATTTGCTGAACGACTATTCAGACTTTAAGAGGGGAATTGATACCAATACAAAGAGAACAAAATATAGTGGTGGAACTGGCGTTATTCCAGAAAATCTCATTAATTCAAGGTTAATTTATAGCGCTGGAATTATTTTTCTAATCTTGGGAGGTTTGACAGGGTTATATTTTGTTACTATCAAAGGTATTATAATCTTAATACTACTGATTTTTGCAATTATTTCGATTTATTTTTATTCTACAAATATAGTAAATGCCGGTCTAGGTGAGCTTTTTGTAGCCATTAAGGGGTGCATGATAGTATTAGGATCGTATTATATTCAAAGTGACACTATTGGAATAACATCTATTTATGTCGGCATAATCATTGGACTTCTTTCAGCTGTTGTACTTTTAGTTACATCCTTTCCAGATTATGAAGCAGACAAAAAAAGTGGAAGGCGAACTTTAATTATAGTCATGGGCAAAGAAAACTCAGTTAAACTCTTTATTATGATTGTTGGCATAACATATGCAATGATTATTGGGGGCTCTATCTTCAATATAATGCCTATTTTTTCAACTATTGGGCTTTTGTCCATGCCATTCGCAATTAAGGCAGCCCACAAGTTGAGAAGATTTAATGACGCCAGTGAATTAGTTTCAAGTATGGCCAATTCAGTAATCTATTCGAGAGTTTGTGGAATATTATTGGCAATAAGCTTTTTCATATGAAAAAGAGAGATAATTTTGAAATCACATTGTTTGATTGTTCGTTACCACAAAGGAGAGATCATCAATAATTTTAACGGATGGGACTTATGAGAAGACCAATTGATTCAATTTATAAAACTAGACTCTCAAAATTGGTGAGAACAAAGAGATTGGGAAAATCCATTTATGTCTTTGATCAATTGGATTCAACACAGGATTATGCCGACTCTTTACCATATAATGAATCGCTTCATGGCACAATAGTAATAGCTAAGAAGCAAAATTTGGGAAAAGGCAGAATGGGGAGAACTTGGATTTCACCAGATGGTGGTTTGTGGATGTCGATAATTTTTATGCCTGACTTTAGCGTGGATAATATTATATTTACTCAGTTCATTGGTGCATTAGCGGTGGCAGATGCCATACACGAAAATACGAAAATTAACTGTAGATTAAAGTGGCCTAACGACGTATTGGTAAATGCAAAAAAAGTATGTGGAATATTGGTGGATGTCGACATCGAAAATGAAAATAAAAAAATAATAATGGGTATAGGTTTAAATGCAAATATTGAGAGTTCTTCAATTAATAATTATCTGACTAATGATAATTTGAAAGCCACTACCCTCAAAGAAGAATATGGTAACGATATTGATTTAATATTTTTAACAAAATCAATTCTTGAAAGGATGGAATATTATTATGAAAATTTTCTCAGTAATGGAAGGACATTAGAAATTATAGAGAGATGGAAAGAAAAATCTGATATATTTGGAAAAAAGGCTATTGTTTACGACGGGACTCAAAAGGTAATGGGAGAAGTTATTGATATAGACCAAAATGGAGCTCTGATAATCAAATTAAGTGATACTTCAATAAAGAAAATAAACTACTATAGTAATGTCTTATTTCTTTGATTTTTGTTTATATTCCAAGTGAATTGGGTGGCTGTAATATCCTAAATCGTTTCCTTTAATGTCATTTCATTCTTTTCATCTTTAGCTTTTATGTATTTTTCACAATGGCATGCATCTATCTCTGTTATGCGGTAGACACACCTCCCGTTACGGTGCGTATCCATCCAGTGCCAACTTAAGTCATGACCGCAAATACATATTGTCATCTTCAAAGAATTTCAAATGAGTATCTTATGCAACTTGGTCAACTTTGTTAGGCTTTTTGAGCTAATATTACAATCATGCATTGAAAACTTCAAGTATAGCCGACGTTGGATCAGCTCTCATCCTTTCAATTCTATCCTTGCAAGAAAAAGTCTTCCATTCCTTCTAATCCTGGAATTCAAATATTTAACTTAATAAACGTTAAATGAAGTTTATAATATATTTAATAATAAGCGGTGAGCACAAAGAATTATGCAGTTATTGGATGAAAGCAGTCAAGTTATTTCATAAACTCACTCGATTCAGACATTACAAGAAATTATTACAAATACTGTTTGGCCCCATTCTGTTGCTTATAGGTGAATATTTAACTATTGGTGATGACACTAACTCCTTGCCACCGAATTGTTATTCAGTGAATGGAAAGCAAATATGTCTAAATCCGTAAAATGCAAGATTATTGATGGTCAAATTGGCCTTATAGTCAGCAAAGTTACGTGACAAGGAGGAGAAATAAATAGAATATGCAACGGTGTAAAGGATTATGAGAAATATTTACCCGAATTTGAAGAAATGGTTTAAAAGTTTTAG
Organism: Nitrososphaeraceae archaeon; assembly: GCA_036258455.1. Taxonomy (GTDB): domain Archaea; phylum Thermoproteota; class Nitrososphaeria; order Nitrososphaerales; family Nitrososphaeraceae; genus TA-21. The sequence continues at coordinate 9,206 of DATADQ010000120.1, forward strand.
ATTTGCTAACTATGAGCATGTACTTAATTCTTATCACAACAACTACAGTATTGTTATTATTATTTCTCCTCCAAAGTGCATATAGTGCGGAAAAGTTCAAGGGTCTTCCTTTTTCTATAGAAATACCTGACAGTTGGAGTTATACAGAAACTCCAGAGCCTCCTATAGAGCGTGTACTAGGGGTTAGTTCTTATTCTTCCGTTGTACTGGTCCCTGCCAAGTTTGCCGAATTACTTATTCAGGATAAAGGTGATATTCAAATAGGTAACGGAACTGCGGTAATAGTATTTGCAGAGGATTCTGATTACACTGTAAAGAATGCTCCGCCATATCTGTATGTAAAATTTAGAATGAATAAGGATGACTCTCTCAAAGTTACATCGCAGCAAGATACTACGGTAGGTAAAGAAAAGGCAGTTAGAATTGAAGGTAGCAAAAATGATAATTCTAGTAAGATCAGACTATTGGAATACCTCTTATTACACAATAATGAACCGTACATTATTAGATATATCGCTAGCATCGACGATTTTGAAAGAAATTTACCGGACTTTGAATTGATGGTTAAGAGTTTTATGTTTGGGACAAATACCACCGATAGTAAGCAAACTTAGATAATAGGATCTTTGTATAACCCAGATTACTATTTTCTGTATATCTAGCCATTCTCATTTCTGTTACTAACTCTTTATGCTCGATACTTGAAACCGAATACCATTTTTTGATACTACATGTTGAAACCTATCTAACAGTTCTTTACCAAATTCGTTAATTGAGACAGGAATCACAAACATTCTATACTCGAAATGTATTTTGTCACGATTTGCTCGTTCTATTATCTTGTCATAGTCCTGTGTTTCAATTGTCTAGTGTAAATGAATTGGGCATTCCTTTTTCATTAATTCTTCGATTTTACTGACTCCTGATTTACGTATAAAAACTATTTAAAATATAAAATCCATAATTATACAATGGAGAGTATGAAATGCGACAATTGTAAGAAAAATATCCATTCTCTAAATCAGTTTCTAGATATTTTCGTATGTAATGATTGCTATCATAAACTAGTTTCTAAAGTAT
>DATADQ010000121.1:0-5125 GCA_036258455.1 Nitrososphaeraceae archaeon
GAACCCACGAGTTCTTGCGAACATGGGATTAGCAATCCCACGCCCTACCAGGCTAGGCGACCCCCGCTTAGGTGATGATTTAGATTTTTTGCTATTATATTAATTATGTAGACGTTTCCATATATTCAATAGATTTTACGAACTCATCACAAATTTTTCATTCTTCTGCTAAAAAGATTATAAAATAGTTATAGTTTGTAATTATATTATCTTTGAATCTGAGGGAATCGAATGAAATTTTTAGGCGTGCTATAATAAAAACATATTTTGAGGTAGAATTACTCAAAATAGATTATCATAAATCTAATGTTAGACACCCCCTCATAAAGGATGAAGGATTTACTGTAGAAGACAAGCTGCACCTATATTTTGATATTATAACAGGTAATGATTATCCTGATGGCGACGAGTGGTTTGGTGTTGAATATCTTTTTCCTCATAATATTAAGTTACCAGATAATCTAATAGGTCCTGATTATTTTACAACAATTTATGTCGCAGATGCCAAACATTTTTGGAGGCACAAAGAATTAGTACGATTCAAATATGGGAAAACAAAGAAGCTTGTAGAATCTTTGGACTTTATTAATAAGAAATACAGGGAATTAAGCAAGAGCTTGCATGATTCATCAATTATTGATAAAGTTACGAGATGATTTAACGCAAAGATATTTTGAAGTTAATTTGAGTTTGAGTTTGTGAGAAAGTAAGTAAAAAACAACTATGACGATTGTTTTAATATACGAATCCTTACTATCCCATTAAGATATTTTATTTGATCAATTTTTATCTTTTCATCTTGGATATCAGATATTCTAACGTTTATATCATATTTTCTTGAGCCGCTCGTAAATATCCTCACGCTCTGAGTGTTCGGATCATAATTGGCCTGTATCTCTGATTGATCTACCAGTCCGGGCATTTCTGCAATAATTTCATAAAAATTAGGGCCCTTTATGACCTCTGGTTGTGAATGGATACTCATGTCTGGCATATTAGTTACATTGTGACGATCCCTGCTGGGATATCGTATTTGGGGTGTTACCATTCCATATCTAGGTATTATGTTTTTCACTACGTATCCAGTTAACACTCCGGCAAGAAAACCACCAATATGTGCAGCATAGGCCACTCCACCAGCTTGGTCTATGAAGCCCAATATGACTTGCATTATAAACCAGAATGGGATGTACCATATGGCTGGTATTCTTACTGTTGTAATAAAAAATGCAGCAATTACCGTAAATATTTTAGCTCTAGGAAACAGTACCAAATATGCTCCCAACACGCCCGAAATTGCTCCCGATGCACCAATTGCAGGAATTTCTCCACCGCCTGCGGCTACTGCAACGAAACTATGTGCGTATGCTGCAGCAATCCCCCATCCAATGTATGCCAGAACATATTTTATACGGCCAAACTTGTCTTCAATATTATCACCAAAAACAAAGAGAAATAACATATTGCCTATAAGATGAGCTATTCCGCCATGAAGAAACATTGAAGTAATTACCGAAGATATATCCCCTGCAAGTACCTTGGATGGGATAGCACCGTAATTTTCCAACATTGCATTTGTTGCTGCTGTATTTTGAAAATATCCTGTAACAATTACTTCTACTACAAAGATTATTACATTAATGCCAATTAGCAAATAATTTACGTACGGTCTGCCGTGTATTCTCTGATTGTCATCATGAAGTGGAAACATGTTTATCTTACAACATGGATTTCATGTACCAAAAGGATTGAACTTTGGCATGTCGCCACCTTTTTCGCTGTGGGCTTTTCTGATATGTCTCTTTAACCGTTCTTTGTCCTCAAACTTCATATCACAATGTTTGCAAGATAGGAGCTTAGGTTCGTCATCAGTTTTGTCATGCTTGAACCATTTCATAAATAATTTACAGGATTATCCGCCTCATTAAAGTTATGCTAAATGGCGTACATATTGAATTATTTGCCCCGGATTTGTTCTGTTTTCTAGAATTTAATATCGGATAAGCTGGATTACTTATCAGCAGAAAGGTAGGATAGGTTTTTAACACCCTTTGAAAAATTTAATTTTACATATTTAATGTCAGAAGTTGGACAAGTCATACAGTACAAATGGGGTGTAGCCCACATTTTTAGCAGTTATAATAATACTCTAGTTCATATTACAGACATTAGCGGTGCTGAAACAATTGCCTTTAGTTCTGGTGGCAGACATGTAACAGCTGATAGATATGAATCGTCTCCATATGCAGCAATGAAATCTGCCGTTGCAGCAGCGGATATTGCGAAAACCAAAGGTATCAATGCTCTGCATATTAGAGTAAGAGCCGTTGGAGGAGTGGGACCTCGTATTCCCGGCCCTGGTGCTCAAGCTGCAATAAGGGCGCTTGCTAGAGCTGGTTTTAGAATAGGCAGAATTGATGATGTAACTCCAATACCTCATGATACGACTAGAAAACCTGGTGGCCGTAGAGGAAGAAGAGTATAACGTCCTCTTTAATATTACAAAAAGAATGACGAATATTAGAGAACAAACACTATTTTCCAAAATGCATGAATCCTTTATTTACGACAAGCTTTTGAATCCCCCCTTTTTCATAGATAACATTTCCACTGCCTATTAATACTTCGCCTATATGAAATACCTTGATTTTGTGTTTTTTGGCCTCTCTAGTCATTTTGTTAAAATTTGATTTGGGGACTGTTGCTATTGTCTCATATTCTTCTCCGCCAAAAAAAAGTAAATCCTCGATACTAATAGAATTCAAAGTAGCAAAATGACTTAATTCCTTTGGTGTTGGAATTTTATTAATTAGGAAGTCAACCTTATTACTTTTTTCGGCAAGCTCGTACAATGAAGAAGATAGGCCGTCGCTAGAATCAATGGAGGCTGAAAAATACTTTGCAAGATGGAACCCAAATTCTACTTGTGGTTTTGGAAATGTTACTGATGATAACGATTTTGATTTGAATTTCTTCTCAGCATTCAAATTAGATAGAATAATTTTTAATCCTGAAGAAGTATATCCAAACTTTCCAGATGTTACTATTAAATCCCCAGCCTTTGCACCATTTCTCGCTGGAATTTTATTATCTGGTAATGTTGTAATACCCATCATATTACAATCAATTGTCAACTCTTTAGACTCATTGGTATCTCCCCCCAAGATGCGTACTTTATACTCTTTTGATGCCAATGAAAAACCAGAAGCAAGGGAAATTATATCTTTTTTTGAATATCTTCTTGGTATTCCAATAGAAATAAGACATGCATATGGTCTTATACCTTTGGCAGCAAAGTCACTTACACATGCTATTATACTCTTTCTTGCTATCTCCCAAGGTTTCATAATCTTAGGAACGTCTGTGCCTTCAATTAACATATCACTCTTTAATACAAAGTTTATCCTAGTTGCTTTATTTGCTCTCGTTGTCACCTTATATTTAAGTGGTACAATTACTACATCGTCTCCCTTTACCTTATTTAGTAAGGGATCGTTGAAATAAGAGATAAAGAGATCTATAATTTCTCTTTCATTTAATCTCTTCATATATAGATAGAACCTTTTCCTTAGTATTATTAAAAAGAGATAGTACATTATTTGGAGTTGATTCTACTGAAATTCTAACAGCGTGTTCTGTATTAGAAGATCTAATTAGGATCCAAGAATTATCATCTATCAATATTTTGGTACCATCTATTCTTAATATTTGGAAGGATTTTGCCTTAAATTTAGCTTCAATTTTATCAATTATTGGTTCCTGAAAATTTGATTCTATAGGGATTTTTGATCTAATTGTTGAGTAACTTGAAGCAATTTCTATACAATCATTGTAGAGATCATCATTTAATGAGGATATAATTGCACAGGCTAATATGCCATCCCTACACATATTAAATTTTGGCATAATAAAACCTGCACTACTCCCCTCACCTCCTGCATCCGCATTTAACTTGAGCATTTCTTTTACTACATTTGCTTCTCCAACTTTTGAATAGTTCAGGGTTCCCCCATGACCTGCTATCATCCTTTCAATAGCATTACTAGTATCTACACTGACTACAAATTTTTTTGCTCCGTGATTTAATGTATTTGCAATACATAATAAGAGTGTAAGATCTGATGAGAGTTTGTTTCCTTTATTATCTACTACCACAAGCCTGTCTGCATCCATGTCAAATGCAAATCCTAATTGCAGTTTTTTTGATAAAACAAGTTTCCTTAGTTCAAAAAGATCATCTGTTGTAGGATCAGGAGATCTTGATGAAATACCTGCAATATCATTTATGGAGTAGAATTTTTGATTCAAAGTATTATATAATTTTGAAATAAATGGAGATATAGCTCCTCCTCCGGGATCTAATCCAATTGAATTTGTTTTTTTTCTATCATCTCGTAGATATCTATTGTTGCTCAGTAACTCAAGAATATCAAATATATAATTTGAATTTACGTTGTATGATTTCCCATATCTTGTACTAGATAGAATGTTTTCCTCTTGAATTGAATCAAGTTCCTCTTCGAATATCCCTCTTCCATTAATTACAAATTTTAAACCGTTCCATTCCATAGGATTATGGGAAGCTGTTACTATTATGGCGCTACCATACTTTATTGATTCATGAAATACAAATGGTGTAGGAGCCACGCCTAAATCAAAAACATCGATTCCTTGTTCCATAATGGCTGCTGATACTGTCTGAAGAATTACATTACTTGAAGGTCTGGTATCTCTTGCTACCAAACATTTCTTTTCAGATTTACTGGAATTATTGATAATAAACGAGGCAAACAATTTGGAATAATTTATGATGGTATGTAAATTAAGATCCTGACCAAAGATACCTCTAATTCCGGAGATTGAAATCTTCACTTTAAAAAACTTAAATTTTCAACTATTTAATCTTGTTTTATAAACAGATCGAGATAATTTCGATAGCCATATGTTAGTAAATATTTCATTAAATTAGAAAATAGTTAAATTAGTTATGTGATTGCAAATGTATCCATGAAATAGGCCTCTGTAGCTCAGTTGGTAGAGCGAAGGTTTCGTAAACCTTAGGCCGTGGGTTCGAGTCCCACCAGGGGCTCATTCATAATGCATCAATATTTTTAAAACTTTGGCA
>DATADQ010000122.1:0-6919 GCA_036258455.1 Nitrososphaeraceae archaeon
GCTTTTATTGCATCATCAGAGTCATCCTGACCATTCCAGAATTTTTGTTGATTTTTTTCATCGCCAACAGTGCTTAAAGTGGCATAATACATACCTCTTATAGTACTTTCCATTTCTTCATCTAACAATTTTCTTATAGCATTTGCCATGACCAAATATTGTGCGAAGGTTGGTATCTTTTTTGAGCTATTAGGACCGACCTGAACTGTTTTATTACCAATAGTAAGCATTCTCTTCTCATCGGACCAGACAGTGTTATCATACCCAACTTTTGGAATTTCAAGACTTGGCATAATACTTTCAACAAGAATATCGTCTCCAACGTTTTTCATTATTTTCCTGATCTTATTAATTATTTCTTGATGTCGACTATCTTTTGGGGCCATGATCATCTACATTTTACTTTTTAGTAATTTTGCGGGGTATCTTAATTTTATCCAGCTTAGTTTTGTTACCATGTTTTGACACACTAGTTCGCGTTCGCGTATCAAATTTGCTAAGGTTATTTTCATCCCCGTTATCGTTGTTAACAGTGTTCTTTTTGTTATTTAGATTAATTCTTTTTTGATTCGAATCTGGAAGGATTTGTTTAGTAATGTTTGTTAATTCCCCGCTAACATATCTTTCTGCCAAATTTTGAAATGCTATGGATAGCTTTTTGGAATCAATTTTTATTGATTCTGATATCGCATTTATTATGAATGGAATATAATGTTTGTAGAGCCTTAGTTTATTTTCGTCCTCCTTTAACTTTAATTCTCTTCTAATTTGGGCACTTACTTTTCTATAAAGATCTGATAAGCATGATTTCATATATTTTTTCAGATCACCTTCTGAAGCGATACTTTCTTTTCCTGCAGTTTTATACGGTATCTTTGTTGAACAAATATGAAAGAAAATGTGGATTGGGAGATATTCTATGGTCCTGTCAGATTTTGTTTCTACATGAGAAAATTGTTCCTTAACCTCCTTTTTTGAAATTCCCATTTTATTTATTCCTACTTCAGAAATTACTTCTCTTGCAACATCAGAACCCTCATCATATAGAAGGGGAATTTTATTGGCAAATCTAAAGAGTTTGAATGAGGGAATATCCCCTCCGTAAGCAATTCCACATTCTACAATTGTCGGTCTATTATTAACAACGCAAATTCTTGAAGAATAAGCCGTTAGTGCAGGTTTTAATATCTTGGCATCTAGCTGAGTTTGACTTCCAGAGTTGACAGTTTCCTTATTTAGAATAATTGAATATTCTGATGTCATTCCAACAGTAAGAATTTTTTCCCCTATTGGACTCAAATGGTCTGTATTTGGAGACTGAAATTTCGTATGTTTGCAAACATTTACCACTTTAATCAATTCGTGTTCGTCATATTTGTCTGCCGGTTTTATGGGCAAACCAGCTCTTGTAATAATTTCTTTAGCCTTATCAGTAGACATTTTTTGAAATGAATTAGAAAGTATTCCTTGCAGAGTCGTCTTTTGATTCATAAAATTTAAAATAGCTTTCTTTAGAGTTTTAAGATCCATATCAGAAGGATGTGGTAATACTTCCCTCGAAGGATTTGGCATGATCTCTGTTCTTCTTTTGAACGTTACCTTTCCTTCATCTGTTTCAAATGTAATGATTGCATATGGATTTACGATGCTTGTTTGGCTGATGTAGTCGTAGATTTTATTTTTTGTTATAGGAGATAATTTTGCACGCAGTATGGCTTCAACTTTAAAACCAGACTCACCTTCTATTTGTGATTCATCACTCTTAACGTTCTTTTTAAAGAGAGTGATTGGTTTATTTGTTCCAATATCCGTTCTGAGATCAAAATAGCATTCTGATTCCTCTTCTGATTTGGACCATACCCTCAGGGGATGATCTGTATCTTTAGTTGAAAATGCGGCTATCATTTTCAAACCAACGCCAAATAGACCCCTTTGTTGCTTTTCAACATATTTTCCAGAAGTTAAGAATGAGCAAACAGCGACAGGAACTTTCTCTGATGGTATTCCAATGCCATTATCCTTACAGGATATAGTCCATAGATCATTAATCGGGTCTAGCAGCTTTAGACTTAATTGAATAACTGGTAATATCTGGTTTATTTCGCAGGAATCCAATGAATTTTCAATCAACTCTCTCACTGACATGTAAAGAATCCGTTCGCCAGTAAAACCTGCCAGAGCAGAATTATCGACAAAAAATTCTGATTCAGCTTTTTTATCATAGCGGATTTTTGTTTTTTGTTTTTGAGCTATTTGTAAAATAGTTTTTACTTGTTTTGTTCCTTTCTCTAAGACTTCAGTTGTAATTTTTGACGTCAATTGGTCCAAGTTTGTACGTTACTAAATTTAACTTTTATCAAAAATAGTCAGATTGTTATGAAAAATGAATAAGATATCCCTATATTGATGAGCCATATGGTGTCGCCTCTTTCTTTAATTTTATTATATTGTGAGAGCCGAATTGTAACAATAGCCTGTTTTTACCTTTAAGAATCACTATAAAGTCAGAACCCGTCCCAACTATTTCGCCGCCAAAAAGATCTTTAATTTCCATCTTAAATCATACTTCTCTATCGCATATTAATATTAAGGCATTTAAATTACGGTTTCACATTGTAATTACTGAGGTAAAAATAATAATTCCCATTTACATCTTTACCTAGCTTATGGATGTCGAAAGTAGGATTGCACTTGTTTTGAGAGAACCTACAGAAGAGGTTGTTGAGGTAGAAGAATTAAGGAAAATTTTCGAAACTAATTCCAAACCTCGTCATTACATTGGTCTTGAAATTTCTGGAAAACTTCATTTGGGAAGCCTGATTTTGACTGGTTACAAAATAAATGATTTTATTGAGGCGGGCGTCGATTGTAATGTATTCCTTGCCGATTGGCACACGTACATAAATAATAAGTTAGACAATGATTGGGAAAAGATAATTGAGGTTTCCAAATACTATAGTGAGGCTTTCAAAATATTTTGCCCAGGGGTAAAAATCATTTTAGGATCAACGCTGTATGATAATTATGATGATTATTGGAAAAATTTTATGATCTTTAGTAAACATATGACATTGTCCCGAACGTTAAGAGCACTGACTATTATGGGTAGATCAGAAAAAGAAAAACTTGATTTTTCGCAATTGATGTATCCTTCAATGCAATCTGCAGATATTAAGGCATTAGATTTGGATATTGTTCACGCAGGAATGGATCAAAGAAAAATTCACATGCTCGTACGAGAAATTTTCCCAAAATTGGGATGGAAAGTACCAGTCTCTGTTCATCATCATTTACTCCCTGGCCTCAATGAACCATCAAAATTTGCTCTGGATGGAACTGATCAAGACTATTATAGAATATCAAGTAAAATGAGCAAAACTAATTCAATGGGTGGCATATCAATTCACGATGATGAAAGTACAATTAAAAATAAAATATCGAGAGCTTATTGTCCTATTGGGGTATCAATAAATAATCCTATATTAGAGATCATAAAGTATGTGATTTTCCACAAATTCTCACATTTTCAGATTGATAGACCTAACAAATATGGTGGAAATATAGTTTATGATGATTATATGAATCTTGAATATGACTACAATCAGAAAAAGATTCACCCTAAGGATTTGAAAGACACCGTTTCCATTTATTTGAATAAAACAATCGAACCCATTCGTAATTACTTTAAGGATTGGACTATATTAGATGAAATTTAAGATCGTATTACGAGTTACAAAGGATTAAATTAATATTAATTACCATATTCATGATATTTTGAATAATACTTGCGACATTCTTATCAAAAATGCAAATGCGATTATTCCCTTCAATGGTATTGTTAATACCAATATTCTTATTGAAAACGGAAGGATAAAAGCATTAAAGAAAACAATTGAAAATATTAGTGCAAATAAAATAATTAATGCAGAGAACAGATACATTTTACCAGGTATTATTGACCCCCATGTTCATTACGGAGTTTATACACCTATAGACAGTGCTGCAATAACTGAATCGACCTCCGCTGCGATAGGCGGAGTAACCACAATAATGCGTATGATGAGGCTTGAGGGCACCTATAGAAAAATTGTCAACCATCTCAATGTAAGCAGGGGTACTCATATAACCGATTATGCTGTACATGCTTCAATTCTTGAATCTGGTCAAGTTAACGATATGAGTTACCTGAAAAGGATAGGAATTAATTCTTTTAAAATATATATGAATTTAGGATCTGACCTAAAAAAAATTCTGGCTGATCTCAACCCTGGTGAAATATCGCTAAAGGAAATTGAAGTAGATATGACTGATAAACTACTAACCGAGATTATTAGGAAAGGTTCGGACTTAAGTTCTATAATACTAGTGCATGCAGAGGATCATGCACAATGTTCCAAAAACATTCAAGATATGCGTAAGTTGAACGAACATGTCAGTTCAGGTCTCCTCAAGTTATGGTCATCATTAAGACCAGAATCATCAGAAATCAATTCAATAAGAAAGATAATGAAAATTGCATCAAATTATAAGCCAAATCTGTATTTTGTTCACATTGGATCAGCAGAGGCTTTGTATGAAATTTATCGAAATAAGGGATTATACCAAAACCTAAAAATTTGGATTGAAACATGTCCTCATTATTTAACACATAGTACGGATTATGATAACATCAAGGGGAAAGTGGTCCCTCCTCTACGATCAAAAGGAAATCTTATAAAGTTATGGGACGCTATAAGATTGGGCATAATTGATACTATAGGAACAGACCACGTCGCCAATGATTTAGAGAGAAAAAAGGCAAAAGGAAATTTTTGGAATGCGCCCTCAGGATTTCCAGGCTTGGCGACATTGCTTCCAGTAATGTTAAGTGAAGGGGTAAATAAAAAAAGAGTTGATCTTATTAGGATATCCGAAATTTGTAGCGCGAATGCATCAAGAATTTTTGGACTATTTCCAAAAAAAGGTACAATAATGGAAGGATCAGATGCCGACTTAACAGTTGTGGATTTGGAAAAAGTGCAAACCGTAAGTCCAGATATTTTACATTCTCATTCTGACTACACTATTTATGATGGTTGGAAGCTAAGAGGTTGGCCGATTATGACTATCGTGAGAGGAAAGATAGTAATGAAGGATGGAATAGTGGATCAATCATGTATTGGCTATGGTAAGTTTATTGAAACTACGAAAAATTCTAAATAATTAATTAGATATAATACACAATCGTAGGGATACAAATCGTTTAAATTACATCCTGTCATCAATATTCACAGTTTTTGAGGAACATTTTAGAAGTACAGGATGTCAAAAAATATTTCCCGCTTAGGACAAGCGTATTTTCTTTTATGTATCCTAGAAAAAAATTTTATAAAAGAGCATTAGATGGTGTCAGTCTAAACATTCCAGAAGGACGAGTTTCCGTTTTGGTGGGGGAATCAGGTTCTGGTAAAACTACATTGGCTAGAATAATCTTGCGAGCAATCGATCCAGATTCAGGTTCAATTATTTTCAATGGCAGTGATATTACCAGAAAAACAGGCAAAGAACTTCGCAATTTTCGCAAACAGGCACAAATGATTCATCAAGATCCGTATAGTTCACTTGATCCACTAATGAAAGTCTTTGATATTATAAAGGAACCAATTGATATTTTTTATAAAGACTACTCAAGTGAAGAACGAATTAATAAGATCCTTACCGTTTTAGATGATGTAAACCTAAAGCCATCCGCAGAATTTGCAGAAAAATTTCCTCATATGTTATCTGGTGGAGAAAGACAGAGAGTTGCTATTGCCAGATCTCTAGTTATTGAACCAAAGTTAATTATAGCAGATGAGCCTGTTTCTATGCTTGATGTATCAATTAGAGCGCAGATACTCGAGATAGTAAAGCAATTAAGTATTAATCGTAAAATAACTGTTTTCTACATTACACATGATTTGTCAACATCAAGATACATTGGAGACGAGATCTCTGTTATGTATGCTGGCAAGATTGTTGAAAGTGGATCAATAGCTAGGGTATTGTCTAATCCACTTCATCCTTATACCCAAGCTTTGTTAGATGCCATTTCTGAGCCTAAATTTGAGAATATTGACAGAGAAAAGATAATTAGAATAAAAAATTTTGATTCAGCTCCTGCAGAGAGTGGTTGTAATTTTTTCAATAGATGTCCATATAGCATGGAAACTTGTAAAAAAGAACCAGAATTGGAAAGGAAGGAACAGAATCATAATGTATCCTGCTTTCTCTATGACAAAAAATGAAATCAGAAAATAAAGCAAATAATAATTAATTATTTGTATTCTGCAAAATTTGAAATGTTTATGCGAACCTAATGTTTAAGTAACTTGGCCAGACTAATTGAAAACAGAAAAAATAAAAACGGACGGGTATTAATTTCTATGGACATCCTTCCATTTTTTGTATAAAGTAGCCGTTTTGTTGTATGCTCTCTTCAACTATCTTTGGTGCTTCTTGCACGTGACAAAATTGACATTCCTCTTGCGTCATTTTTTGTCCTTCTTGATCGGCATCTTTTAAGTATTCCTTTCCGTACTCTATTGCTTTTTCATGTGGAGTTGAAGATTCCACTATAACGTCAAAGTGCATAATCTTTCCATCTTTTTTTGCTACATATGTATCGTATACAGCACATTCCATGCCAATATTGTAATCAGAATGTCTATTTATTCTATTCAATCGCTGCAAAAAAATGATTAGCACCAAAACCCATGATTGTGAATAAACACTCATGATTATTATATGCAACTGATATCATAATGTTTGTGCACTTAACTAGAGAGGAAGAGAACGCGATAGATGAAAAACATGGTCAAGCTATTTCAATAGCATACAAGATATTGTTATCAATAGGCAAAGCAACCGATGCAGAAAGATTAATTCCTATAGACTGGGT
>DATADQ010000123.1:0-6186 GCA_036258455.1 Nitrososphaeraceae archaeon
GCAAGAATCAAGGGAGAAGAAATTAGGGTCAAACTTAAGGAAGTGATCAATCTTGGTAAGTAGAGGTAAGCACAAAATTTCTCGCCTCAAGGGATTAGGCGTAAAATATGGAGCTACGGTTAGGAAGAGATACGGAATGATATACAAGGTTCTGAAAAAAAAGAGAAGATGTCCCAAATGTGGATCAATAAGATTTGATAGGAAAGCACTGGGAATTTGGTACTGTTCAAAATGCTCCTATAAAGTAGCCGCAGGTACATATGATGTAAACCTTGAAAAAACAAAGAGTAAATATTAGTATTCGAATCGCACTAGAGAACCTTCCTTTAGAATTATCTTCTAACATTGGAAATACGATTACTAATGTCCTACAACCTGAAACTAAATTTCTAACCAGTAGTGAAAAAATACGAATTACGTCAAAAAATGGTGTGATTTTCATTAATATAAGTACAAAAGACTTACATTCAATGCGCGCCATTGTTAACACATACATAAGATTGTTGAGCTTGTCGTATTTGTCTCTAAATTTATAAAACGCTATAGATTTATGATGGTAAAGTCAAGTAATTAGAAATGAGCGAACAAGAAATCCCACCATGGTTAAGAGAACAACTTACTAGGCTACAGCAACTACAGCAAAATTTACAAGCTATTATGATACAAAAACAACAACTTGAAGCAGAATCCGTGGAAATAGAAAAAGCTACCGAAGAACTTAAAAAAGCAGAACAGGATGAAGCAGTTTACAAGAGTGTTGGGCCTCTGTTGATTAAAACCAAAAAGGATGATACACTTAAGGAGCTTGACGAAAAGAAAGATCTTTCTAACACTCGATTGGTAGTTCTGGGTAAACAAGAGACAAGAGTAAAAGAAAATTTAAAGGAAGTTGAAAACAAGATAAATGAAATGATCCGCATGGGTCAAGGACAAGCAGGTAATATGGGTACGAAACCAAACAACTGATGTTTTTTGTTTCATTCTGATTAGTTTCTTTAATCTAACTTGATATCTTAATTACTAATTTAGAGAACACGGATTAAGGATAGACATTGGATCCATCACTCATGCTATTTACGAAATAGATTTGCATTTCTGGCAGATTAACCATTTAAATCTCGTTGACTCAATCTAATAATCACAATACGGTTCCTGTATATACAATTGGCAAACAATTGGCAAACAATTGGCATAAAAATTAAAACTAGGTTTGATTCAAATTTATTCCTGTTCTTTTGGTGGGATCGGAATTTCTCTCGTTGTTTTTCTCATTTCAATAAATGTCTCCGTCTTCTGTACTCCTTCAATACGGCCCACTCGTTCTGATATCAACTGGTGCATCTCGTCCAAAGAGTGAGAATTCATTGTTACCAATATATCAAATCTCCCGGTAACCTCAGAAACTTCCGTAACACCCGGAATCCTGAATAATTCATTCAAAACGTTGTCTCTCAATTTTGAATCCATATTTATCCCAGTTAGGGCCTTTACGTTAAACCCAAGGGCTTCGTCATTCATCAATATCGTAAATTTTCTAATAATACCCCGCTTTGTTAATCTCTTAATCCTGCTATATACCACCGATGCGTTGATATTGATTTTTCTTGAAAGCCTGGGAACAGAAATTGATGCATCATTTGAAAGTTCCTCCAAAATTTTAAGGTCTAAATCGTCTATTTTATACATAGAAACCACTAATTATATCGTAAATTTTGGGGTTAATAAATGTATTAATTTCAACTTTATTTAATTTTTTTATCAATAATGCATGATTAGATGATTTTTTTCGACTTAAACAGCTCCGCCAACAGTACCGCACCCCTCGCAGAACCCATTTTTTCATTGTGTGTTAAGAGTACATATTTTATACCATTCTCAAATACGGTATCCTTTCGCAGTCTTCCAACAACTGTTGTCATTCCATCATTGAGCTCCCTGTCAATTCTAGGCTGGGGTCTCGTAGGATCGTCATGAACAACGATATAATCTTGCGGTGCGGAAGGAAGATTTCTTATTGATACAGATTTGGAAAAATTAATCATTGATTCTTTTACCTGATCAGGTAAAGCAGTTTTCTTTAGTTGAGCAAAGACTGTTTCAGTATGTCCGTCCATTACAGGGACTCTTGTACATGTACAGCTTACCTTAATGGAAGCATTGGTGATAGCATTTCCATCAAACTTTCCTAGGATCTTTTTTGTTTCGACTTGAACTTTTTCCTCTTCTTTTGGTATGTACGGGATTACATTGTCCATGATATCTAACGCAATGACTCCAGGAGACCTACCTGCTCCAGATAGAGCCTGCATCGAAGTCATGAAAACATTTTGTAATCCTATTTCATCCATTAATGGCTTGAGAGTTATTGCCATACCTGTGGTTGTACAGTTAGGTAATGGTGCAATAAAGCCATTCCATCGCCTGTTCTTTTTCTGAATGTTTAACAATTCAGAATGTTCGTCATTAATTCCAGGAATTAATATGGGAACATCATCTTCATACCTAAATGCGGCAGCAGTACTTATTACAGGGACTTCTGATGCCATTTTTGGTTCAACCACTTTTGCATCTTCTGATTCAAGAGCGGTAAATATTAGATCAACCTTCTTTGGGTTTATTTCTTCAACCCTATTTAGAACCATTTCTCTTACATTTTCGGGAATATTTTCCTTATTATGCCATTTGAGGAGCGAAGTATTTGGATCCCTGAGCGCATCAATGTACCTTTTTCCCGCGGATCTCTCTGAGGATGCAATTTGGACTAATTCAAACCATGGATGTTTATTGAGAGCAATAACAAATTCTTGTCCTACAGCTCCCGTCGCACCTATTATCGCAACTTTTAACATAATGAGCCGTTATTCAAAACGCAACTAATATTCGTTTTCAGAAAAAACATAATATTATCCATTTACGTTATATAGCAGCTCATATGGAATTTAAATGAATCAATTTTCTTGTTCCCATGGCGGGGTTTATACTGTAAATCCAAGCTTAGTAAGAGTTGATTTCAGCTCCAATATTAATCCATTAGGGATATCAAAAAAGGTTTTGAACGCCCTAAGAAAAAATTTACCAAAACTTTCCTCAATTTATCCTGATAATGAACATACACTTCTAAAAAAAAAAATTGTCGACTATTTGGGTAGCAGCTTATCTCCAGAGTCAATTAACATAGGCAATGGCGCGACCGAATTAATTTATAACTTTGTAAGAACACTTGTCCGGAATCAAGTAGTAATACCATCACCAACATTTTGTGAGTATGAGCTTGCATCAAGAAAAATGGGCGCTAAAATTAGTCATGCCCCACTCAAGAATTGGAAGCTTGATATTGAGAGAATTTTGGAAAAATCAAAAAATTCTGATGCAATTTTCTTCTGCAATCCGAATAATCCAACTGGACTATATTCATACGATTTAATAGAAGGATTAATTGAAAGAGCAGATGAGTCCATAAAAATTCTCATAGATGAAAGTTTTATTGAATTCGTTGATGATAGTAAGCGACCAAAAACTTTCATTGAAAAGATTAATGAATTTCAAAATATAGTAGTCTTACGTTCAATGACAAAATCATTTGGACTTGCTGGATTAAGACTAGGGTATTGTGTTTCTCACCCAAGCACCGCAAGGAAAATTTCGCATAACAAAATAACCTGGAATGTAAATGGACTAGCCCAATTAGCTGGTGTTACTGCGTTAGAAAATCCTTCTCACGTAAGAAGGGCAAGAAAAATCATAAAATCTGAACGTGAGTTTATGTATGCTGAGATAAATAATAAACTAAGCTCATTTTCAGCATATGAATCAGATGTGAACTATTATTTAATCCAATTGCATGACGGTAATTCGACGCAAATTAGCGATACACTACTTCAAAAAAATGGCATCCTTGTTAGAGATTGTAGCGATTTTAAGGGCATAAACGACAAGTACATTAGAGTTGCAGTGAAGACACGCGATGAAAATTTAAAACTACTTCATGCACTGGAGTCAATTGATAAATGAGAGCAAAACTGTTGATGATACAAGGGACTTCATCCGGGGCCGGAAAGAGTACCATGGTAATTGCGCTATGCAGAATTTTCTCTAACATGGGATATAAGGTATGTCCTTTTAAGGCCCAAAATATGACTTCGAATTTTTATGTTCTTAAAGAAAAAAATTCAGGAAGGCAGATGGCAAGAATACAAGCTGTTCAAGCCATCGCGGCTCGAGTAAAACCAGACATTAGAATGAATCCAATTCTTTTGAGACCTATCGGAAATAATATAAGCGAAATCATTTTAGGAGGATTAAAAAATTTGCGTATGAGTGCAGATGATTACTACAATAGTTTTGTTCTCCAAAAAGGATTCCCTAAGGTTCTACAAGATTTAGAAGGCCTTAGGAAAGAAAATGATCTAATTTTGATAGAAGGTGCAGGATCGCCTGCAGAAATTAATTTATCAAACTATGATATCGCAAATATGATTCTTGCAGAGAAAATTAATTCAAATGTATTATTGGTAGCAGATATTGAACGTGGGGGATGCTTTGCAGCGATAGTTGGAACAATAAAACTTTTGCCTGCCAGGCATAGAAAATTTGTAAAAGGTGTAATAATCAACAAGTTTCTAGGACAAAAATCTATTCTAACTAGAGCAATGGTATCAGTTGAAAAAATGACAAAAAAGAAGATCCTAGGAGTAATTCCAAAAACAGAGTTCAATATTCCAAATGAAGATTCATTGGATCAAAAGAGATCAAAATACTTGTTTAGTAAGAGCTACCTTGATGAGCAAATCGAGTACGTTGCATCTACTTTTAAAAAGAACACTGATATGAAATATCTTTTAAATATTGTAAAAATGAATCATGAACTCTGAATATATTTTATTAACTCTTGTTGGCGGAATCGCACTATCTTTCTTGCTTGTCGATCCTCCAAATAGGATTCATCCTGTCTCTTGGTTTGGAAAGCTTGTAAGCCACTTTACTCCAAAACTAAAAGATAAATCAAGCCCTAGACGGGAAAAGCTAAAGGGTATTATTTTTACCTTGATTTTGACATTTGGGATTTCCCTGGCCTCATATTACTTTTCAATTGCGCTATACAAATTATTTGGAATATTTGCATTTCTGATATACTCGCTATTAGTACTAAAATTCACAATGGCAATTCTTACTTTAGAAAAACATGTTTGTGCTGTAATTTACGCGTTGGAAGAAAAAAATTTGATTGATGCAAGAAAAAACCTTTCATATATTGTAGGAAGAAACACCGATACTCTAGATAGAGAACATATAATATCTGCTACAATAGAATCCATAGGAGAAAACCTAGTAGATGGAATAGGTTCCGTATCATTTTACTATTCATTATTTGGTCCTCCAGGTGCTATTGCTTATCGGATTATTAATACACTTGATTCCATGATAGGTTATACTGATAAATATCATTATAATATAGGATGGATGGCCGCAAAGCTTGATACTATTTCAAACTATATCCCCGCACGATTATGTGCATTATTGCTAGTTATTTCTTCGAAAATAGTTGGAGCAGATTGGAAAAATTCAATAATGATTATGCGCAAGGATCACAATAATACGCCTAGTCTTAATGGTGGATATCCAATGTCTGCATTGGCAGGGGCCCTCAGAGTGAGATTAGAAAAAATTGGCTATTATGAATTGGGTATAAATATCGAACCACTTTCTATCGAAAAATGTAAGGATGCCCTAACCATGGTAAAATTATCAGTCATTTTGTTTTTTGTTATCGTATCAATACCGCTGGTCTTATTACTGTCTTTGATGGGATGGTGGGACATTTTGTATGGTTTTTAAGTCATTTATTTCTGTTCTCTCCTTTTTAACAATTATTCCAATGCCAAAGGCGTATAATCTTGATCTAAATACCATAGCAAGGAACATGTATTTTTTTCCACTTTGTGGGGCAATAATAGGTATAATTATAGGATTTGTAGCATTATTATCCTCTACATTCCTGCCGCAATATATCACTAGTTTTATAGTATTGGTAACATTTGTTATTATAACTGGTGTTCATCACATTGATGGGTTAGCGGATTTTGCTGACGGGTTAATGAAAAAAGGGGATAGAGAATCTAAGCGAAAAGCAATGTCTGATCCAATAGTGGGGTCAGCAGGAGCTACAGCGCTAATTATTAATTTTAT
>DATADQ010000124.1:0-2188 GCA_036258455.1 Nitrososphaeraceae archaeon
AGTTCCTAATCTCACTCACGATGTAGAAGATTTTTATGGCATTACCGAAAGAATCCCGGAAATAATATTATATGTTATAATTCCTATTTTGATCTTTGAATCTGGACGCAAATTATCCATTAAACAGATAAAAAATGAAGCAATACCGATTGGTTTCTTTTCGATTATAGGAGTAATAATAACTATCCTAATCATAGGAATTGCAGTTACCACTATATTTCAGATTCCAGTTATTGATGCCTTACTTTTTGGAACTATTCTGGCTGCCACAGATCCTGTAGCTGTAGGTATAATATTCAAGAAGTTTCCAATTCCTCATAGATTGAATCTAATCATTGAGGGAGAGTCATTGTTTAATGATGCAACTGGTGTTATTTCCTTTAATGTTGTTAAAGGGATAATCTTCTCAGGGGTAGCCTTTTCCTTACTAGATGCCTCTTTCTCCTTTATCTGGACAATGGTGGGTGCAATCGCATTTGGAACGGGACTAGGGTGGATAGGCGGAAAAATTCTTAACAAGTGGAAGGCTGATGAGTACGTGGATTTTACTTTTTCCTTAGGATTGGCCATTGGTGGCTATATAGTAGCTGACCACTATCTACATGTCTCTGGAGTAGTAACTACTTTATTTACTGCAATCCTGATCGTTACAATACACAAAGAGATTTCGACCGGCGTTAGAAAACTTTTTCACAAATACTGGGATTACATAGGTTTTATTACAAACAGTGTGCTGTTCTTTCTTATTGGAATTCCTTTGATTTCTGTGGAATCGTATGAAACCGCTTCAGTTCCATTGATACTAATCTTAGTGATTCCCTTTGCTATCATGATGTTATCTAGGGCTGTAGTAGTCTATGGTGGAAGCACATTTTTAAGAATATTTAGAGTTAAAATTCCTCTTAAGTGGCAAAATGTTCTTACCCTCGGAGGTTTAAGAGGAGGAATTGCAGTAGCATTAGCTCTCTCAATTCCAGCCGCTTATGAATTCAAGGATCTATTCATTAGTCTAGTGGTACCTTTAATTGCAATTAATTTGGTGGTAAATCCAATTTTATTGAATTGGTATCTGAAAAAATCAATGTCCTCGAATATGGATGAATCTCGAATTTCTGATGCGCCAACGCGATAATGAGTGGACTGGATGGTTAAGGTGAATAAAAAGTTTTTTTGAACAAGGCACGATAAAGGAGATATGGAAAAAACAAGGCTATAGACTTGATCAAGAAAAATATTATCCACAATCTATGAAAGACAGGATAGATAGGATCAGGAAGATAATTGGTGGTTCTTGTCACTGCGGCAATTTTAATACTCATTTATTAAAATATAAGATGGGAGAAATTACTTTAAATTACTTTACTAGAGCGCTACTGTTCTGAACATGTGCCAACTCCATGAATGAATGAATAACTTAGTTATTTTCTAGAAAGAAAAATAAATTAAACTGGTTGATGCCTGTATTTGGAGGATTAGGCACCAACCTATCATCTCTTCAGCCTTGGATCATTTCTAAATTGATGATAGATTATTTTAGGCGAAAATTTTATTTAAAATTTTCTAATCCTATTTTACATCATGACTTACAATGTAGGTGTTTACATAAATGGTAAAAAAAGGAAAGGATACTTGAATTAATTATTGCGCTTCGTTCAGAGCCTTTAAGTTCATCAGCTGTTGCAACGAATACAATGCATCCAAGGCCTTAACAGCTTCCTGTGGGTCTTGAAGTGCTTTGATCTTTACAATGGCGTCCTTCACCTTTTGATCTTGTTCTATTTCCGCTAAAAGTGGATGTTGTTCTTTCAAGACCACAATCCATCGATCGACGTCTAATCCCTGAGTCTGGTTTCCCTGAGTCATATTCTCTTGAGCATTTGCCACCTTAAAACTTGGGGTCGCAAGGAGCCCTGCTGATAAGAGTACACTTGCTAGCACAGCTAAAATTCCTATTTTTTGATACATTACTAGAAGCTAGTACTTTATACTATAAAAAATGATCTTAATATTTTACTTTCATCTATGTATTTCATCAATCCGTTCTTTGAATCATGTATGTATTCGTATTGGCCTTCACATATTTTTTTTACCCTTGATAGGAATCTCTTTTTAATCTTTTTCTAGTATTGAATAAAGCCACTTTACTAATGGACTTGTTTGTCTGTTCATAAACTTTGATTATTACATT
>DATADQ010000125.1:0-8592 GCA_036258455.1 Nitrososphaeraceae archaeon
ATTTTGAATAGTTTTTACCTTATATTATAGTTCAATTTAACTGATTTTAAATGAAAGCAATAATTTTAGCTGGCGGGCTTGGAACCCGGCTTCAACCATATACTTTTTTCATTCCCAAACCTATGTTACCTCTCGGAAACAAACCTCTACTAGAACACATTATCGAGTGGTTGAGGAATGATGACAATAATATTGATCATATCATTATTTGTGTAAGCTACCTACATAGAACAATAGAAGACTTTTTTGAGGATGGAAGCAGGCTAGGCATAAAGATAGAATATGCAAGGTCTGATAGACCGCTGGCTACTGCAGGTCAGTTATTGACAGCTAAAAGGTTTATCGATGATAGATTTGTATGTGTATATGGAGATTCTATCTATGAGTTCCCACTTACAGAAATGATAAATGAACACGATAGACTTGGAGCATTTATCTCAATGGCCTTATTATCGTACAGAACAAGACTAAAGTATGGTTTCATTGATATAAATGGAAACAGTAAAGTCACTTCATGGAATGAAAAACCTGAGATTAAGGGACTAATAAATATAGGATGCTATGTCATGGAACCAGAATTTATCGACTTGATTCCAGACTCAAACGGGTATGGAATGGATGATGCCGTTAGAAAAGCGCTGGATATGAAAAAACTTGTAAATGGATATAAAATAGAATCAGGATTCATTGATATAGGCGATAAAAAATCTTACCTTCAAACCTACAAAAAATATGTGGAGCGACTGGGAAAAATCTAAGTCTTGAGTATCGTTTTCTTTGAAGATACTAGTTGGAAATATTTTGAGCCTCTCAGTTATACTAGATCATTGTTTGACCTTAAAATTGGATCACTGACAAGTTTTGAACATTTCAATATAAGATCGGCAAAATTCCTAACACGGCAATATTTAGAAAAAGTAACTAATCAAAGACATCCAAGTTGCAACGTAAATAAATTCGAATACAACAATGATGATATCTTTATCACTTCATTATTCATTCCGCTTAAATCATTCTTTAAAAAATGGAGTATGAAAAAGGAATTTTTGATTTCTTTTAGAGACATGATACTAATGGGAAAATTAAAAAAATCCGACTCTGAATATCTCTATGATTCGGTAGTTCATGACAAAGAAATCTGCAATAACAAGTTAAGTACAGAAATAGTTGAAATCGATAACCTAGACGAATGTGGTAACCTATACTGTTGGCCATGGGATCTTATCTCCCATCTTAGGGACATACTATTTTATCAACTTAAATTCAAAAATAAAATCCCTAATGGAGTAAAAGTTATTGGTAAAAATCCTGTGTATGTGGACAAGACTTCAAAAATTGACGAAGGGACTATCCTTGATGTAAGTGACGGAGGCGTCTACATTGGTCCTCACTCCGTAATTCATCAGTCTTCAATCTATGGTCCAGCTTATGTTGGACCGTCGAGTCAAATAAAACCATATTCGATTATCAACAACTCATACATTGGTAATAATTGTCGGATAGGAGGAGAAATAGATTCTTCAATAATTTTGGATTATACGAATAAATCTCACTTGGGATATCTAGGTCACTGTTATGTTGGTGATTGGGTAAATATTGGTGCTAATACAATTACCTCTGATCTCAAAATGACATACGGAACAATTTCAATGAAAACAGGAAATGAAAAAAGAGACACAAAGACAATTAAGTTAGGTTCCTTTTTTGGAGATATGTCTAAATCATCAATAGGTACAAATATTTACTGTGGAATGAGAATAGGTGTGTCTTCACATATTTTTGGTAATATTTCTAATGATGTTCCTTCCTATGTGATCTATGGGAAGGGTATTGGAT
The DNA here is from genome assembly GCA_036258455.1 of Nitrososphaeraceae archaeon. Taxonomy (GTDB): domain Archaea; phylum Thermoproteota; class Nitrososphaeria; order Nitrososphaerales; family Nitrososphaeraceae; genus TA-21. Next base: position 1,837 of record DATADQ010000125.1, read on the forward strand.
CTGAAAATGCTGTAATGGATATATCTTTGGCAATTAAATTTCAAAAAAGGATGATGTCAAGAAGAAATGTCAATATGTCTTTACCGTATGAAACTATGATGAGAACACTTTTTGATATGACAAGCAAAGAAAGAAGAGAGTACGGCGTACGCTCCAAAAGATTTAGTCTATGATAGTTACATATAATCTATTATCTGTTTTTCCTTCCAGAGACCAATTCTTTGATGGAGCCATGGGTAGAAATTTGCATCACCATTCTCAAATTCCTTTTTCACTATTTTTACAATATTCTTTGATACCATACCTGGTTGACCGTAAATCTTTCTTTTTTTCTTGAGCTCAAGACCGAGTCCTTCTTTTCTGTTGAATGCCTCATCTATCAGGGTAGTGATCCATGAGGAATTTACTGGCGGGATGAGAATGTTACCACGGGCATCAAAAATAGTTTCTGGCCTATCGGTATTTAACCTAACTGTAAGTGATAAAACATTTGGAAAGTACAATAATTCTTCCTGCATTGAACCCGAGTCTGTCATCTCTGCCCAACAATGTCCACTATCTAAAAATTCTATTACATGAGAATACTCTTTCCATAAAGGAGTAATAATAAATTTATCTGGATATTCTTTTGCTAGATTTAGTAAACTTTGTTCCAGATGATACGATCTTAAAGCTGATTTCATTGCGTTTAACATTATAAGAACTAACTTGTAATCAGTATTTTTGATCAAATAGGATATACTTTTTATTATTGATGAAAATCTATGTTCTGTAAGATTCTCTCTTCTATGTATGTCTATTCTAATCCACTCACCTGTTTCCAGTTTTGGGTAAATATCAAATAAACTAGTATTTGGTTTGTTTTTTCTCTTAATTTCGATTGCGTCTACGACTGAATTTCCAACAACATGAATAAATTCTTCTGGATAACCCTCACGAACTAAATTATCCTTGTTTAGTTGTGTTGGTGCAAAGAAAAATTGTGTTCCAGCAGAACATATCCAAGTATCTATTTGTTCAGGAAACGGTTCCTCTCTTGCCATGAACCATCTACCTGCAAATTGTGATTCTATAAATTTTTCAATACTTGATTTTGTTGGATCCTCGTTAACCTTTAGATATTTTATTGATTCAGGACTCATAGACCTTAGTCCCGCTTCGTTCTGGGCAACTTTTTGACCCATTCCAAAGACCCATGCGAGTGGGGCAATTCCTGCTACTAACGTGTCGCCATGAACTATTGGCAGGAGTTGAGAGAAATTTCCAAAATTTTTTTTCAAATACCTACCAAACGAACCAAATTTTAAAATTAGTTCGCTTGCTTTTTCCATCAAATCTCCTCTAATTTGAAGATTACATGCGATGTGATCTTGCAATTCAAATTCTTGGATGCCAAACCCAAGAAGATCATCAAAGTGCTGTCCGGTATCTATTACAAACGCTGGTAATTTTTGGTTTAACGCTTCTATCATCACAGGAGCTTGCTTATAAAAATCAGGTTTTGTTCCAATTACAACTGAAAGTACAGGGCTATCCAAATCATGAGAAAGCTTGTAGCTGTCATCCAGAACATTATGAAAAATTTCTATAGGAAGAATTTTCTTCTTAAAGTAAATATTTCGTATTGGTATCTTTTCACTCATAGGTTTTCTTCTCCAATGGGTGGTTTTCTTTTTCCCTCTGCCATATAGGTAATAATTCCTATTATGGTGATTCCAATTCCGGCGGCTAAAAATGCGTATGTTAGTGGGACAATCGCAGGAACGAAGAGTATTTGTGGTATTTTTGGAATCATTTTCTCGGTTAAAATAATACCAATTATTAGAACAATCCCCGATACACACAGGATGATTCCAATTTTCTTTGATCCATAATTTTTTACAAAACCATATGTAATTCCTGCCAGTATTATTCCGGGGGCCGCAGATATCGATACTATTTGTATTATAACTCCTTCTGGTTGAACTACTATATTAGGTCCTTGGGATTGTGGTCCAATTAGAAAAGATAGAAATGAATACATAAGAAGTACAAACATTACTATTAATCCTAAACTAGCTAAAGATACGGCTGTTTCAAGGGTTACCATTATACTTCATGCTGAATAAAATAAGGTTTAAATTTACTTGATTCCAATTACATCCCCAAATTCTTTTCTGGCTGCAGAACCTAAAACTTCAGCTGATTTTTCTGGTGATACGTGATTAACATAAACTCCAAATCCTCGCTCAAGGCCTGACCAGTTATAAAGCTGTGGATAAACTTCTATATGCCAATGGATTTGTCGGCTATTTTTCTTTTCTGGGGACAGGTGAAAAATTAGATTAAAAGACGGTTTCTGCAATACTTTGTCCATCCCGCCCAAAGTAGATCTCAAGATAAGTGCAAGGTCTGTAAACTCCTTTTGAGATATCTTTGAAAAGGATGTTGTATGACGTTTCGGATAAATCCAAAATTCGTAAGGATATGTTGAAGCCCAAGGTGAAATAGCGATATAGCTTTCTGTGTCTAGAATTTGTCTTGGACCTCCAGTCTCTGTAGAAATTATATTACAAGCAGGACAATTTCCATTTTCATTTAGGTATCTATTTGATGCTTCTGCTTCTGATTCTATAATTGGTGGTATGGTAGAAAATGTCATTAGATGAAAATGAGCATGGTCAATATCACTTCCTGATAGGATCCCGCTATTTACGAATATGGAAACATAAGTTACGCTTTTCTTTGTGTAGAGATGACTTAGATAATTTTGCAATACTAATAAAACATTGGACCACTTTTCGATAGACAGTTCCGGCAAGTATTCCTGATGATCCGGTGTTGCAACAACAATATAGTGATAGCCGTAGGCTGGTTCGCTATAGAGAGGTTTGTCTCTGTAATTATTTTCATTCACAGATGTTACAACGGGATTTGAATTTGGAAAAACTCTTACATCCCAGTTTTCGATAATATTTTCTTCGTTATCAGCCAACCGTTGAAGCATTCCCTCTTTTACTACTAGTGAGAGTACAGAGGGAGGAGTCATACTCTCATTTCCACGACAATATGGACATTGTTTAGTATCATTTTTTACTTTATATGAATCAGGAGGAAGAACTACAAATTTTTCAAGTATGTAGTCTTTTCTAAGTTCAGCCAACTCGATATTCCTAAAAAGTCCTCCATTTACCTTTAATTAAAGCTTCTGCGACCCTGATCTTTTTTCAGGCCTAAATTTAGATTTTTTTGACATGTCATTTTCCGAGAGAGAAAAATTATCAAATTTGTGAAAATGCAGGCAGGACAAACACAACTGCAGGCCAGCAAGGATACTAATTAGATATCCGGGTTTTATCCAATCAGATAAAATAGCCATACTTTGATAACCCAATAATCTTATGCGATTTTGATTCTCTCAATACTTTTGCGCTCTCAGGGACGTATGAATTGATAGGAACTTGATAAACCGTGTCATATATAATTGCGAGTATGAACTCGTATCTCCATAGCAAATATTTCTCTGTATCGCTCAAAAGATTTGGCAATCTAATCAGGGATTCGGTCGTTGTGCCAGCAAACTGCAATTTTTCATCCCACTTTGGATACTTGGCCCAAAGCTTCTCAGCAGATTCGGGTCTATTTCGTGTGTACAGGACATGGGGCTTGTACGCTACTATCATGCTAAAAACAACCATGGCTATACCAAGGAGAAAAAAACCATGTGAACCACGATTTATCGCTTCAAAATTCAAGTTACCAATTGATGCTTTGTAGTAAAAAGGACCCAACGAACCGGTAGCGACAGAAGGTATCACCGTACTGCCATAGAGTAAAACTAACCCTAGACATGAAATAGCTACTGGGACGATACCTTTGAGTAAAATCGAAAGGAACACAAGTATTAATATTAGAATTGTGATTATATGTAAAAACTCAAAAGTCTTTGAATTGAAGTCAATCATCGATATTGAAATGTAAATGTGCATGACACTTAGTAACAATATACTCGCTATTGTGGATTTTAGGAAAAATTTATCATTGCTTCTTAACCACAATAGCCCATAAGTCATGTATATTATTGCCACTCGAAATAAATAAATCTTAATCCATTGATTTTATTTTGGGATTAATTGGCCGAAAAGATGCAAATTTCAATTAATGATGAATTACTTGTCAGATCACTTGGGACAATGCCCAATAATCTAAGTATAGATAAATTTCAAGAATTATGCGAAATTACGAGTAGAATCACAACAAAGCAGTTATTGAATTATTTAATAAAGTTAGGGATTGGTCATTTATCAAAAGATTCTATTTCCTTTTCAGAAAAACACAAACTTGATACAATCCTACTGGTTATGAAACAAGGCTGCGATCTAGAGCACGTGTCAAAAAAATTACGGTGGAATGATTTTGAATTATTTACATCGCTTCTATTAAAATCTGTAGGATACACTTACGAGAGAAATGTCGTGTTCACTAACCCCAGAATTCAAATAGATGTAATTGGATTTTATCATAAAATTGCCTTATTAATTGACTGCAAGCATTGGATGGAAATTTATGATTTTAACATATCAAGATTTTCTTTAAACCAGATCAGAAGAGCTCGGATATTTTTGGATAAAAGAAAAGATGTTGATTCTGTAATTCCGATCATAGTGACTCTTCATGAATACAAATTCAACTTTTTTGATAAGATTCCCATAGTTCCAATTTCAAGATTCAAACACTTCCTCCAAAACTTTCCCTTTTATCTTGATAATCTACATTTAATTCAAAGACAATAATACTGCATGTGGCATAGGAGATAAAATTCTCAAAGATAATATCAAAGATGAACATTTTGCAATTGTTTGAATCCTTTACTATCAACATGGATAATAGATTAGGTTGCTTACTATGAAAATTTCTATTACGAAAATTTGTGTAGGTAGTTAAATTAAATATCCGGTTTTTATTTATATTTTTGAAATCAGATGAGGATATATCTTTTCATTTTTTTGAATGTAATTTTCTTCAACATTTCCATTTCCTTAATCCCTCTATCTAACGCACAAACTTCAATGTTAAATGATACAACTCGGTCCAATAATTTCACAAGGACAACTCATGCTGATAATATCATAGGGACAAGGCAGTCTGACAATCTCACAGGGACGACAAGCGATGATTTTATTTTTGGTGGAGCCGGTCTTGATAACATTACAGGTGGTGAAGGTAACGATGAAATTGATGGTGGAGTGGGTGGAGATAGGATTAATGGAGAAACTGGAAATGATCTCATTTTTGGTGAAATAGGCAATGATAATATTACAGGAGGAGACGGAAATGATGACCTTTATGGCGGTCCTGGGTCAGATTACCTGTACGGTGGAAAAGGAGCAGATTATTTTGATTGTGGTACAAGCTCTGACACGATATCGAACTTGAATATTTCAGAAGGCGACATCAGTATGTCTAATTGCGAAAAGATGGCAAGGTAGAAACAAATCAAACTGATATTAAAAAAACAGTTATTAGATTTTGGCTTGGTATATTTTGACAGTTAATCTGGATGGATTTAACTCATAAATTCTATTTTGCACAACTAATGTAGAAACTAAAAAGAGTAAGCAAAAGTAATCTTAATATTTTATTAATTTAGATCCAATTAGGATGAATGAAAAAATAGTAAATGTTCAACCATTTACAAATCCAATGCTGTACGTTCCAAAAGCGATGTTTTTCACAAAGGGTAAAGGAGTCCACAAAGACCATCTTACAAGTTTTGAATTAGCTCTACGTGATGCTAAGATATCTGATCTAAATATAGTATCTGTTTCAAGTATAAAGCCTCCCAAGTGCAAGATTATAAGTTTACAAGAAGGTAGAAACTATCTTGTGCCAGGGCAAGTTGTTTTTGTGATTATTGCAAGACAGTCTACTAATGAACCAAATAGGCTAATCGCAGCTTCTGTAGGTTTGGCCAATCCAGCTGATGAAGGTCAGTATGGTTATTTGTCAGAGCATCACTCTACAGGTGAGACGGCTCAAAAAGCTGGTGAGTATGCCGAAGATATGGCTATGGAAATGTTGGCTACTACGATGGGATTGCCAAATGATTCCTCCCTTGCGTGGGATGAGAGACAAGAACAATGGAGGCTGTCTGGAAAAATATACAAGACACAAAACTTTACACAATCTGCTGAAGGTCACAAAGATGGCTTGTGGACTACAGTAATAAGTGGGGCAGTATTGTTAATCTAGATGTATCATATTTAAACTCATTTTGTTTTCATTTTCTTGGATGACAGAAAATCAAAAGATTTATTGAATTGTGTGGATAATATTATCTAGTAATTAATCTTGGATTCAGTTACAGACAGGCCGATTCTAATTTATGATGATAAATGTTCATCATGCACTGTATTTGCGATGTCCGCATTTAAGTATTCTAGAGGTCAAATAAATTGTATAGGACATTATTCAAAAGATGGTCAAAAATTGAGGAAACTCATATTCCCGGCGAATTACAATGAAACGGAAATGTTCTGGATAATTAATGCTAACCGCGCATACGGTGGTAGATCTGGGCTTTTACCGCTTTTAGTACTGATTATTAAAGCTGTGGTTAAACGTAAAAAATCTCCTAGTCGGGATTTTGCAGAACACTGTTTTAATAGTCAGATGTGCGAAAATAAAAAATTCAAGATTAAGAGGCTCTTTAATTTATTAAGAAATGGAAAAAAATTGGATATTAATTTTACAAAGTCAATTAATAATTAAATTTTT
>DATADQ010000126.1:0-3219 GCA_036258455.1 Nitrososphaeraceae archaeon
CCGTTCGCCAGGCTTCACGTGTAGCGTTGGTCCATTGAGCGAGCCGTTATAGGTTATCGCTTTGACTGATTCGTTTCCAACCATACCTTCATGCTCATCAATGATAATTGTCGTTTCCAAGATTCCTTCATGGCTGTACGCTTCGCTAGTCTCAGAGAAATTCATCTCTTTAAGTGGTGATGGCTGTCCCTGACCGTCATTACCGGTCAGGTTCCGATCGAAAGTATTGCTTGCACTGGTACCGAGAGCATCTTGACCTGTAATAATGATTGTTACAGTTAACATAGACAGAGTAATGAATACAAATTCAAGTGACCCTAGAACCATAATCGATAAAATTATAAGATATTACTTAAGCCTATTGTCTAAACGCAACTGTTCCTCTTGTATCAAATTCTAAGGTTTTAAAAACAGGTTGCGTGCTATTGTATGATTTAAATATTCTTGGGCAGAGTACGATAATATGGTCTCAATACAGCAAATCATGTCAAAATTACAAACAATAGAAGATCCCGAATTGCATAAAGACATCGTATCAATGGGCATGATTAAAGACCTTACGATTAACGATGGAAAAGTCGGATTTACATTAGAACTTACTACTCCTGCTTGTCCTTTTAATAGCGAAATAGAAGAATCGGTTCGCAATTCTATGACGGACCTGGGCGTTAAGGATCTTGATCTCAAAGTAACTGCTAGAGTCATGGAAGGACGTTCAATTTCAATGGATGAATTGCTTCCTGGTGTCAAGAACATTCTTGCTATTGCTAGTGGTAAAGGAGGCGTGGGAAAAACAACCGTTTCTGTCAACCTCGCTCTGGCTTTGTCAAAGACCGGTGCAAAAGTTGGTTTATTAGATGCTGATATTTACGGACCAAGTATTCCTCTGATGTTAGGACTCAAAAACGCACCTGAAGTAGTTAATAATAAAATAGAACCTGTCTTGGCTCAAGGAGTAAAAGTGATTTCAATGGGATTCTTTTATGAACAATCACAGCAAGCAGGAATCTATAGGGGTCCAATTGTGGCTGGAATTGTAAAACAATTTCTAACTGATGTAAACTGGGGTGAGCTTGATTATTTATTAATTGATTTACCTCCTGGTACTGGAGACGCACCTTTAACATTGGCGCAAACAATACCTATAACTGGAATAATTATAGTTACTACTCCTCAAGATGTGGCAATGAATGTGGCAGTAAAGGCGGTAGGCATGTTTAACAAATTGAATGTACCTATTATAGGAGTCATAGAAAATATGAGCTATTTGGAATGTCAACATTGTAACAACAAGATTAACATTTTTGGTACTGGAGGCGGTCAGAAAGTTAGTGACCAATTCAATGTTCCCTTCATTGGGGAAATTCCTCTCCATCAACAGATAATGACTGCGAGTGACAGCGGTAACCCAGTTGCAATTTCAGAACCAAACAATAACCAGGCAATTATATTTGACAAAATTGCCCGTACTGTTGCTGGAAGAATTAGTATAATCGCCTCTGAATTGCAGGATCAAGAAAAATCTGCAAATGAACAGCCAAAAGAACCTCAAAGTGTCAATACCGCCTGATATTCTTAAAGAACTAAAGAAACCATTAGGTAAGCTAATTTTAGAGAGTGATATGACAGAAAAAAAAATAAGAAAAGAAATTGTTGGCAATAACCGTAAGATAATAACGGTAGGGGACCGTTCTACTGAGAGACTCATTTCCTTTGAGATTTTTCCGAACTTGGCTATAATTGACGGTGTTGAGAGAAGGCAAGAAAGACGTTCTTCTTTGGCTGATAAACTGATTGCTCTAAAAGCTAAAGACATAACAAGAATTTCTTGTATTAATCCTGCAGGCTCCATTACGCAGGAGGCAATCACTAAAATCAAATTTGCGCTTTCAGGTGAGAGGAATTTTATTTTGCAGGTTGTTGGTGAAGAGGATTTATTGACACTTCCTGTTTGTTACTTTGCACCTAGTAATTCTCTAGTATGTTATGGTCAACCACAGGAAGGATTAGTTATTATCAAGGTTAAAAATTCTATGAGGCGAAAAGCTAAAGAATTAATCAATTCAATAAATAATAAATTATTAACGGGGTATGATGATGTGGTGGCTGTTTGAAATAGAAGTGATCGAAAACCATGATTTCTGACCCCGCTAGGATCATTTCAAAATTATAAAGCTAATAAATTACAAAGCATAATCAATATTCATGAATGACAAGAGCACTCGCATTTTGACATCTTTACATCAAAAGAGCAGTCATGTTCGGATCCGCATGAATCGCCTATCGGCCATTCACCAGGGCATTCGGTGTGACGATTCCTTTTACAAAAGAAGGTTAGTGTCATTTGAATTCAACAGCGATATTGTTGTTTGAATATTTGAATATTTATATTTCAATCAACATAAAGTATATTATTTGAACAAATTTTATAAAGTATTGCATGAGCAACAAGGTTGCTATAATTTGTATTACTAAAAATGGAATCAACATATCAAAAAGAATAAAAGAGAAAATTCCTTCAGCATCAATTTATGCACAGTCAAAACATAAAGATTCTTCTGATGGCATTTTCTGGTTTGAAAAAAATACGAAAAGCATGATTGAAGAGGTTTTCAAAGAGTACGACAGTATTATATGCATTTTTTCATTGGGAGCTGTCATCCGATTAATATCAAATCTTTTGGTGGATAAGAAGACAGATCCAGCAGTTATCGTGATAGATGATAAAGCAAATTTCGTCATAAGCGCACTCTCCGGTCATCTGGGAGGTGCCAACGCCTTATCCAAATCTATTGCAGATATTTTGAGTTCAACAGCTGTAATCACAACGGCTGCAGATGTTAATGAAACAATAGCAGTAGATCTTTTAGGGAACAACTTTGAATGGCGTATCGAAAATTTTGAAAACGTTACTAAGGTTAGTGCTCATATGGTAAATGAAGAAAAAATAGGAGTTTACCAAGATGCTGGTGAAACAGAATGGTGGAATAGGCAACTACCAAAAAACGTAACAATAATAGAAAGTATTGATGAATTGAAATCAGATAATTTCAAAGCCGGCTTGATTATTTCTGATAAAATCATAACAGATCCACTGCTGATTAGAAAATCTGTAATTTATAGACCAAAGAGTCTTGTTGTAGGTTTGGGTTTTCACTGGGATACTACTGAGAAAGATATAGAGGATGGAATTATGAAAGTGTTGAAGGAAAATGGTTT
>DATADQ010000127.1:0-9587 GCA_036258455.1 Nitrososphaeraceae archaeon
TGCATTGAATATTGTTCTTGTGATGCCCAATATCCGATTTTTGTCATAACTTAATATGGTACTTAATATTTATAAATCAGTTTCAAATTTACAGTTGAAACCGATGCACAGGGAAGATAAATCTATTAGTATTACCATGAAAGGTAATTGTAATTGAATCTGACATAAAATTTAATTGAATTAATCGATCAAAAAAATTGCCAAAATATTATTAAAAATACTTGATTTTGTAGCGTCTAGCCAACTCCAGTCGGCTCTTCTTTATTCTGATGCTCCAATTTCATATGCTGTTCCTTTTCTTGTTCAGTTGCAAACATTATGCCGCAGATATGACACTTTAAATCGGAACCCCCGGAGATTTCCTGTGACATTTAGGTATCATCTCCATTATTCAAATTGCTACAGAACATGTATTAACATTCCACTCCATCGCTTAAATCTGTTGCTTAAATTTATTCAATTAGGTTTTTTGCCAATGAGTAATCATTTTAAATTTTGTTGTGCACAATTAAGCAGGAAAAAACTTTCGGTTTTTGGCTCCGTTCACCGAAAGTACTAATAACTCCAACAACGATGGAAGGGATGCCAAACACGGGGCTGGCAACTCCCTTTCATATGATGTATTTTGCTTGGATCAAAAATAGGACTCATGTTTTCGGGAGGAGAATAACAGCAATATCCAACGTAGAGTTACCAATTATATTATCGAATTCACTCTTGACTTTGTTGGTTAGATTTTTTACTTCTGGAAGATTTCCAATTTTCTCTACACCCTTCTTCACACCCCCAAAAAATGTATCCCAGCCTAAACCTACCATTGCCAAAATAACTAGAATAGCTAATATAAGAACAATCCATCCTATCAATAAAAAATACTTCAGATAATGTATATTTTAAACTTTGACTTGAATCTATTCTGATGCATCATAAATTTTGCGAATAATTTAGTTTCTCATGAAATAAAAGTTTGTTCATTTCATATAAAATATCATATTAAGATGGCTATTGCGATGAATGTTGCGGCATGATAAAAAAGAAATAATTTAACTTATTAAAGCAGTTTTAACTATTGATTGGTTGAAGATCGATTGATGCTAAATATTACATAAAAAATACTATCGACTAATCCTTTTTAGATGCCATAATGAATTCCATTAATACAATTGCCTGACTCAATCGAATAGCATACGCAACTATCCCTTAACATTATATTTTGAAACGATATTGGATAAGATGTTCCAGAGTTATCGTTGTTTGGTATCAATGAATTATGAGGAACAAAAGTAATTGATTCAGGATCGTCCTTATCTAAAAATCCGAACATTAGTTGAGATACTTCTACCTTATATTTGATTGAGTAAGGAAAGTTACCCGTCTTGTTCCACCACTCAATTCCAGTAAACTGATTTGCTCCAACATAATCAAAGTTCATCCCATCAAGAGAAAAATCAAAGGTTTCTGATTGTGCTGTGGCTTGATCAGTAAGAGCATATCTAATTTGTCTATTCCTTTTGTCCATCATGATTATTCTCATATATGAATGCCCTACTATTGGCAATACTTTCTTGAACCTGTACCTGTTAACACCTTGAAATATTGCTTCAAAATAATCTTGATTATCAAACTGACAAATCAGATTCAGTTCCATGGCTATGTTGCGAGTATTGAATAATTCTAGCAGATAGAGCATCCATGATTTGTCTGGTATTTGATTTCCAATATCGGCAACTATCCTGATTATGTCGGATATAGCAGACACGCCTGCAGGAAATAATGGAGCGTCTTGTTTCTTATCCAACACACGACAAAAGGAGCCTACCCAATAATGCAATATGTAAAACTAAAAACCTTATCTAATTAAGATTTGCTGTACCATTTACGGGATAATCCAAATATATTAGTATAATTTAGTATTCTCAAAAGGAACTCTATCGAATATCAGATTAGCAATATAACGAATAATCAAAGATCATAATAATTATAATCTTATTCATTCGTATTATCAGTGCTGGTCCATGGAAACCTTTTTCCAATGATCTTATTCCAATTTATTTTTACTAACAAGTACAATGTTATGATAATTCCAGTGGTACTGAGAATTACGGCTATAATGATAGTAGTTGGATTGTCCGTGTTTGTAAATTCTGAAATAACGCGTTGCACAAATGGTCTGCCTAAAAATACTCCTACCCATACTATGAACTCATTATATAATAGCTCTCCAACAAATACAGCAGCAGCAAATTTCCATGGGTTGTATCTTGTAAGACCCAGTGTAATGTAGATGAGATTTCCGGAAAATGGCATTACCGTGGCAACTAATGCTCCTATCCATCCATACTTACCCAAGAGCTTTTGAAGTGACATCGTTCTTCCCTTTGACTTTTTAGTTATGATATTATGCCCAGAATAAGCAAGATAAAATATGATCATCTTTGCTGCAACAGCACCGGCAGTACCCGAAAGGGCGATGAGATGTGGGTCCAAGTTTTTGTTAAATGCCGCTATGAGAGGAACTGGAAAATAGGGTATCGGCAGAAAGAAAAGTATACTTATAATAAAGCTCATCATTAAAATTCCCGCATATCCAAAGGAATCGTACAACAAAAGCAGCTCATCAAGAGTGACCAAGACAGGTAAACTAACATCAAATAATATATTATTAAGTATTATAATCCAGAATCATATTTGCAACGAAAAATACAGTAAAGAAGTATACAACTAAACTTGAATCGATAAGTAGACACGCTATGCTATGAGCTTAATCAGAGTATGCTTTCAAGAGTGATGGAAAATTGTATATAGAATGGATGTCCAAAATTAGCTACTGATTTGGAATTTGTTCTTCGACGGAATATCTGAACAATTATTTCATGAAATACCAAAATCACCTCTTGTCAGATCTCATGTATTACTGAATATTGACAAGTTTGAAATTGGACAGAGTTATGTTACAGCCAAGATACGAAATAGATACGCTGAAAACGTTACGATTAACATACAGGGAGGTCGTCCTGGAATAGAACTTCAAGATAGTCTTTTTAAAATTAAAAATCCTGAAAATCAAGATTCTTTACACTATGCATACATAATAGCAAAACTGATTGAATCAGGCAAAATATTTGTAAGAAAGCTTCCTATTGCTGGTATAAGAGATTGGTTATTAATCTATGAGGATACATTGGTTGAACTCTCAGTAAAAGATGCCTATGATGAACTGGAAATTGTTGTGGTTTAAAAAGAAATATTATATCACAGAATAAAACAAGAGTTAGATCGCTAGTAAACTAGACTTTCCGGATTTTAGGGTTTCGGATTAACTAGTTTGCAAATTGACAGTACAAGCCCGACTGACTATTCTATTGTAACGGAGTGGAACTAAAAAGTAGATAATGAAAAAATTTGTTACCTAAAAAAGACTAAGTATATAAGCTATGTTAAAAAAAAGTAGTTAGTGACCACCGCAGCCACATCCATGTTCGTCTCCATGATGATGAGCATTTGAGTTTTCAGAACATGTTGGACAAAGTGGATTGTTATTTTCAGACATGAATGTAATCCCACAGGAACTACACTTTAACTTTTGAATACCTTCCATAATTTGTAAAGTCCGATGACCATTATTAATGTCTTTCTTGGGCTAACGATCTTCACGTTCCCATGAGGCATCGATATTAATCATCAATTTGCATGATAAACCAATGATCTTAAAGCATGATGAAGCAAAAAGTACGTAAGGTTATATTCCCTTAAAATTATTTAGAACTGATTGACACAATTTGTCGTTATTCCTAGATTTAATGAGAATACTACTGAAATAATGTACTTTGAACCAAGGATTGTTAAGATGGTCAAAGGTGAATCTATAACTTGGATTAATCGGGACACTAAAGTGCATAACTTGACTTCTGGAGATGGGAACTCTTCATTACCAAGTCCTTTTTTTCAGACTGGAAGTATGTTGCCAGGGGAATCTACGACTGTTAAGATCGATAGTAATCAACAAAGTATACCATACTATTGTTCTATGCATCCTTCTGAAAGAGGAGTGATTGGAATATTTCCAACACCTGAAGACCAAATGACAGAAGCGGAGAAATCGAAATTTTTGGACGATATCAATTTGTCCATATCCGACAACGCAAATCAAAAAATATTAACTCGCCTTCAGAGACAACTAGACCCAGCAATTATTGAATATCTGAATGATCCTTATGCAACATTAATCCAGAACAGATTAATGACTATTGTATTCTGGGACATTAGTAATTTTTCAAAGTTAACCGAAGTCTTTAAAGATCATCCAGAGCTCATCGCCGTATTTCTTAATGAATATCTAGGTGTCGCGGTCCCGATTATACATGAATATGGCGGAATTATTGATAAATTCATTGGGGATGGTATTCTTGCATATTTTGGATTCAAGGAATCAGATGTTGATGGTTCGATTGGAGCATCGAATGCAATTCTCACCGCTCTAAAACTGAAAAAGTCATTCCAGATTTTTAAGCAAAATTGGTTGGATTTATGGAAGACAGTTACTAATTTTGATATAACTATAGACATAAAATGTGGTATTAATACTGGCTCTGTGTTAGTTGGACTCATGGGAAGCGAAGAAAGGGATCAGTTTACTGTAATAGGAACTCATGTGAACTTGGCAAGTAGGTTGGAAGGAATAGCCGAATCCGATCAAATCGTTATATCACAATATACAAAAGAAAAGATTCTAGAAAAATTCAATTTAAAAACAATTCAAATAAAACAAGAGAAAATAAAAGCCTTTGAAGATATTATGGAGTACTACATAGTTATAGGACAGAACTAGAGTTTATTGACGGCTGAGCTGATGTTTAGCCATTTTTAGGATTAAGACAAATTTACAGGTAAGTGGGAAAATAAATTGGATCGATATAAAGTCGCGACTATTTCGTTAATGCTTGCCAGAATAGTATATACAATTAATTGGTTTAACATTGCTTCTATCTTCTACCTTATAGCTTCAGACTTTAGAGAAGACATAGCCATGTTGGGAATAATTAGTGCTAGTTTTCTCATTGGTGTGGGTCTGTTTCAAGTCCCTGCCGGGATTATAGCTGCAAAACATGGTCCAAGAAAGATCGCTATTTATGGAATCGTGATTGCATCATCTGCAGCATTAGTTACTGGATTAACCAGTGATACCACACAAATCACTATATTGAGATTCTTAATCGGCATTGGGATGGCATGTTTCTTTGGACCCAGTGTTATACTGATTTCAAGATATTTAGGAAAAGAATCTGAAGGTCTAGGGATAGGACTGCTAAATTCAGCGCATGCCTTGGGTGGAATTGTGGGATTGTTTGGCTGGGTGATACTAGCGGAAGCTTTCGGCTGGAGAGCCACTCTAATTTTGAGCGGTGGGTTGGGAATAGCTACAGCCATCATGCTACGTATTGCATTGTTAAAGGATGAAGGTGAAATGCAGAAAGAGTTTAGGATCAAGATATCTCACGTTCTTGACACTTTATTTAACAAGTCGTTGGTAATACTCGGATTCACACTGCTTGGATTTCAGGCAGGATCTAGTATGATTTTAACGTTTAGTGTATTCTACTTTGTAGATTATCTGAAAATCAATCCAGTGAGTGCTGGACTAATAGGAAGTTTGAGTCTAATAGTAGCTCTTTTTTCATCCCCACTATTTGGAAGAATCTATGACAAAATTGGAAATGCAAAGTTGTTGTTATTCATATCAGGTATCCTAAGCGCAATTAGCATTGTCGGCTTAGCTACCGACTCACTATATGTAATCATAATTTCAGTTATAATAACAGGATTTTTCCTATCAGCAGGCTTTGTAATAGTCTATGCGAAAGCAAAGGAAATAAACAAATCTCAACCTCATTATCAGACTCTTGCGGTAAGTTTTGTTAACGGCATCTCATTATTTGGGGTTTTCTGGATACCAGTATTATTTTCATATATCGTCAACCGATTGGGATATGAAATAGCTTGGTTGCTAGGAGGTCTCTCCGTGATTTTACTGGTTCTTCCAGTACTCAAGCTTAAATGAACAATTTGCTCGGTATCAAAATCAATAATTGTAAACTATTAGTTAGTTAAAATATATTGTTTGTTCTATCGTTAATATATGTGGGGTTTGAATGAAAAGTTCAAATGATATTCCATGATTAAAAAGGTGAACATCTGAATGAATTGGAACAAGAAAACAAGAGACTATAGAAGTATTGTCATACTTTTCGTCGTTAGTGTATTTATTCTTCCAACTGTACAGCAATCAGTATTTGCAAATCATGGTAAGGAGATAATCCTCAAGCTAAACGATGCACAGTTTTATTTACCACAAGGCAAGAATGTCCAGCAAGTTAAATTAACTACTACATATTCAGTTTCTGACCCAGCCACAGTCGGTAAACAAATTGGTGGAACTATGAAAATATATACCTCCAATGGGACTATAATCAAAACAACATCAATTCCAAATGGATTCAAAGTAGATAAAAGTGGTTTTCAACAATTTGTTACCAGTTTACCCAATAGTACAATTCAATCAATTACCACCATAGTGCTATTTACGGATTTGAATAAGACTGCTCCATTATCGAATCCCATAACAAGCAAATTAGCTCTAAATAAAACATAATAATAGATTTGATTTTATTCCACCATTAAACTACCTAGTAATAGAAAATGATACCAAGTGGCAAGTTAATGCTTGTCTCAAAAGATCAGCTTCATTTGGAGAAAAGATTTGCTTCTTTTTTATCGAATAGAACGCTCAAAAATTAGTAGGACTTAAATAATTTCTTTCTGTGAATGAAGTCGTAGCATGATTACCGCAGAGATAAGTTTAGTTCCCGTTGGTACTGGCTCTGGAACAAGCATGAGTAAGGAAATAGCATTGGCTTTTGACGCAATTAGTGGAATGAAAGACCTGAAAGCAACGCTTACTCCGCTTGGAACTCAAATTCAGTCCAACAGCATGGTAGACATTCTGAATGCAATAAATATTGCCCATGAAGCTGTCAAGTCTTCCGGAATCCAGAGGATAATCTCTATTGTGCATATTGATGAAAGATTGGACAAGGAGCAAAATCTGGATCAGAAGGTTGATTCTGTAATGAATAAATTAAAGTGAGTACGTTCCCATTCCACTGCAGGAGACCATATCTTACCGAGTGCTATAATATCATTCATTCAAGTAGCTCTAAACACATTCTATTAGCTTGAGGGCTATTCATGATATATTCTGATTAGAGAACGTTTCTATTCATATATTGCTTGAAAAGCTGAAATAGATATATTATAGATCATTTACCAGTAAAGGCTCGATAATAGTAAAAAGTTACTGTAGTTACGGAAAATTTATTCCAATCGCCTTATTACTTGGATGAGAACACCTACAAGTACGGCTTGATGAACCATGTTCCGAAAGCTTATGGTGACATGTACGATAATTGCATACCGTTTCCTCAGCTTCACCCAGTACATTTACAAAGTGCCGGTGATAACTAAGCATACTCTTAGTAAGACAACATGACATAATACCTTTTCCGATATTATTCTGAAATATTCTTTTCTGCTATTTGTTTTATCTTGACCAGCTATTCAAAGATTTTTACCATAGGAATATGCATATTTTTTCGGATATGTCTGCACAATTATAGTCATCTATTTTAGGATTTAACATTGATGTGTTTATTCGTTAATTCAGCTAAGATCGGTGTGAAAATTTTTAAGGCATGTGAACCGAATCAAATTTAAATCCTTGGAAAACAAGATAGAAATGAATGTTCAAACGACTGGGTGCCGCAATTCTTTTAGTTGAGGATTTACAAAGATGTATAGCTTTCTATAGAGATACCCTTGAATTGAAAATAAAGAACCAGTCACCAGATTGGGTTGAATTCCAGAATGAAGGTCAAAGTGCTGTACTAGCATTGCATCCTGCACGCATGAAACAGAAGGGATTTTCGAATATGTTAGTCGGATTCAATGTCAGTAACCTGGAATCTGTATGTAAAAAACTCGAAGATAAGCATGTCAAATTCTATAAAAAGATTACCCAAGAATCTTTCGGAAAGCATGCAATTATCGAGGACCCTGAGGGTCACCTAATATCTATTGCAGAGATTCCACCAAAGGATGAGTTGGGACAAATCCCGTATTATCATGGCTTTGCTCCAGTTGAAGGCCTAATGTGATGTTGATAATTTCACAATGTCTGGATTTAACACTAATCCGATGAGTACTCAATAAAATCAAAGAAATATTTTCTTGGCTCAAAAGTCTCTTTTGGCTAGATTAACTTCGGTTATCCATTCACATTTGACGTTGGCTTTTGTATGATGTTTTTCGACAGATTCTTTATCCGGTGCATCAAGTAGGCAGAAACAAACATCAGCATCTTTATTGTAGAAAAGATTAACGTGACTAACGCCAAATTCATCTCTAGGAAGTGAACATAACTCTTTCAAATGCTGTTCACCAAATGGAACTCTGTGGACATCTAAAAATACCGGCATAAACCGAATTATTTTCCTCTTCTATAAATTTATTGCCATTTGTATTAAATCGAACAAACACAATCTCGAACGCTAATTGTAATTTTGTGAATTGTAGAATTCTCTACATATCTTTTATATCATAATCTATTCTGTAAATATATGTTAATTGTCACGTAATCGTTCTGCTGATAAAGAAATTAATCTAGTGTCCGACTCGATTATGGAAAATACGTTCCAGGCAATTTCAAAGGCAACAAGGGGAATTGACTGTTATCTCACTAATGATTTTTCTACCGTTGTTGATCCTGAGAGGTTATCACTCAAATTGCTTGATCTCAAACGAAAAGGATTGAGATTAAGAATGATCTCAGACATAAGTATGAAACATGACTCATTCTATAGAGGTTTTGTAAACAATTTTGATATAAGACATATTGATCAAATTGCATGTAATATTATACTTATCGATGGAACGGATTTTATGACGTTTCTTACTAATGCGAACAATAAGACTAGTTTATTACGCATATCTGATAAGTCGTTTGTTTCTGCGCAACGGTTTCTATTTGATACATTGTGGAGTATTGCGTTACCTTTCAAAGAGAAAATTAAAGAAATTGAATATGGTCGTGGAAAATCATTTACAAAAAATATTGCGAAACCTTCAGAGATACTTACTATCATAAGAAGATCAATCACATCATCAATAGATGAGATACTAGTTCTATTCTCAGAATATGTAGTTTTGACTCATTCAAAGAAATTAGGTATACTAAACTTATTACAAGAAGCTGCAAGGAGTGGTATCAAAGTCAGAATAATAGTATATTGTGAAAATAATAATATTAAAGACGAATTAAAAGGCTTATTTATCGAGAATTTTCCTGATGTCTCTGTCCAATATTTACAAAAATCGTTACAAACAAAAATGACAACAATTATCTTTGATAGAAGGACATTTCTTGATATCTCTACGGAAGTCAATTTTAATAAGAATCTTGAAGGTATAATGGGATCAAGCGTCTATTCCAATAATGAAATAAAGCTCAACTCCCTAATATCCATCTTTGAATT
>DATADQ010000128.1:0-2976 GCA_036258455.1 Nitrososphaeraceae archaeon
GCTCTGATATATGATTCTAAACCTAAAATACACACAGTATAGTAAAAATTACGACAATCCTTATAAAAAAGGACTATTTCAATAGGTAGGAAGAATGACAAATACCATATTTAGATTACAATCGCACAAGTTCAGTACTGATAATATACAAACAACTTTGGTGTGTTCAAAATGCGATGAGGTTTTCTCAAAGGAATTTCCTTTGGACCTAGAAGGACAGACTATTGAATTTAAATGTCCTGTATGTAATTCTGCTGGTGAAGCTGATCTTCCTTACAAGAGCGCTGAAGAAAGAGAAGAACTCGAAGAAGATTTTGACGAAGTAGAAGAAGAAGATGGTGGAGAAGAATTTGAGGAAGAATATTAATCTGGAACATTAGAATTATTATTGCTTATTGCTCATTGTTTATTGGAATAATTTTATTTCATATCTTACTGTTAGAAAAATCTAATCTACCTACAGTTTAGCACCAATCCTTGACAACTGAGCCAAAAATGCAGTTAACTGGATATCTGGATGAGATCCATGAGTTAAACGATAATCATATTCAGCTATTAGAGAAGCAAAGTCTTCAGGATGGGTTAACTTTAATGAATACGCAGCCTCGTATGCGTATTTTAGAAAATCAAACTCAGACATTCCATAGACTGCAGTTAATTCAAGTAATTTAACCCGGGCATCATTAAATTTACCTGACAGGGCCAATTTAATAATATCATTTACCTTTGACTTTCCAGAAAGTCCTAATGATGCGAGCACAGTTGAAACGGTAATCGATCCCATTACAGACCCTGTTTGAAGTATGTTTATAGAATGGCGTAGGTCGCCATTGGTAGAATCAAAAATTTGAGAAATTGCTTTATCATCATACTTTATTCCCTCCTTTTTACATAATGATTTTAGATAATTTTCTACGGTTTCTTTTTCAATTCTCTTAAATCTAAAAATTGCACAGCGACTTTGAATAGGCTCTATAATTTGAGATAAATAGTTACATATAATCACGAAACGAGTGGTTTCAGAACTATCTTCAATTATTCTTCGTAGGGCTGTCTGGGCCTCCGATGTCATTTCATCAGCCTCATCTAAAATTATTATCCTAAATTTTCTTTCATCACTTTCACTTGTCCGAATGTTGAAAACTGAGGCAAATTCCTTAACTCTCTCTCGTACCATTTTTATCCCCCTTTCATCCGAGGCATTAAGCTCAAGCGTGTCTCTCTTCCAATCTTCCCCAAGCAGTTGTCTTGACATACACAGAGCAGTCGTAGTTTTGCCAACTCCAGCAGGTCCTGTAAATAACAAATGCGGCATTTCTGCGGGTTCCTTCATTAGATTCTTTAGACTTTCTACAATTTCCTTTTGGTTGACAATATCATCTAATTTAATAGGCCTGTATTTTTCTACCCACATTAAATCAGACAATTTTTTTGTCTCTACTTGTGGCATGTAAGATATTCAAATTATCAGTTATTTATTCAGTCCTCTAAAGATTCATGTACTAGAACTTGTAAGACTATATTCCCAATAATGTCATCATCAAACGCCCTTTCTGCTCAAAGCTTATTTGAAGGCATAAAAAACACATACCTATTAGAATATCTTCTTGAAGAGATTAGGGTTACATTCAAGTCTGATGTAAAAATATCTATTAACGATATCAAAATCGATGCTAAAGAAGGTGATATCTTGTTATTGCCAAGATGGCTTACAAAGATTTTGTCTAGAAAAAATTTGATTGATATTCAAGATAATGAAATTTCAAGTTATGTTTCTAAGGCATTGAATAGAGAACGAATATCAAGGCCACATGACATATCAGGTGTAGATAGCGACTTTTACATAAGGGTCAAGGACTTTCTGACAGGTCTTAACGAAAAAGAAAGAGAAAATCTTAAGGTATCCCTTAATTCATTTGTGATGTCCAGACTGGAAAAGATAGTAAAATTAGCTGCTGCTTCGCCACTTTCTGCAGAAATGGAAGCAAAATTATCCGCAGAGGAAAGACTGCTTTATAATTTTGTTCACAGCTCTTCATTAGCTTTTAAGGAATGGGTGTTAAACAAGTAGATGACTGAACAAAAACAACAAACTACATCGGCAATTTCAGATGAGCTAGAAGCATTTCTACGTGCCTTCAAAGACAGGGATGGAAATTACAAGTATTTTGACAGAATAAACAATATGATGGCATCAAATTCCACATTTGTTGTAGTTGATTATATCGATTTAGACACAAATAAACCAGAACTTACAAAATTAATTACCGATACACCTGATGATATGTTTGACGCCTTTAACAAAGCTGTATATTCGATATTAAGAGAGATTCATTACGATTATGCTCAAGAAATTAAGGACAAGATAAAAGTAAGAATTGGAAACTATTCGGTTCAAAAGGGACTTAGAGAGATAAATGCAGATGTAATTAACAAGTTGATAAGCGTTCCTGGCATGGTGGTCAGAACTTCTGAGATAAAACCACTTGCTAAAAAAATAGCATATGCCTGTCTAAATTGTAATACTCTAAATGAGGCCCAGCTTAAGGGTCTTACACTAAGGAAACCTACAATTTGTACAAACTGTAATGGAAAAGAACTTGAAATGGACCCAGAAAATAGTTCTTTTACAGATTTTCAACTTGTCAGACTTCAAGAACTTCCAGAAGATTTACCAGCAGGTCAGCTTCCTCATTATGTAGAAGTTACTGTAATGGATGATCTTGTAGATCGTTGCAGACCTGGAGATAGGGTTTTATTGACTGGAATAGTGAGGATTGAACAGGAACAATCAATACAAGTAAGGACAAGTCTTTTTAGATTACGCATGGAAGGTAACAATATAGAATATCTTGGTGGACTTGCTGGAAATAAAGATGGGAGAACTATTGACCGAGTATCTATAAGGAGTGAAGATGAAAAACAGATCATAGCTATTGCCAGTATGCCTGACGCTTATGACAAATTGGTTGCATC
>DATADQ010000129.1:0-6531 GCA_036258455.1 Nitrososphaeraceae archaeon
ACTAAAAGAATTGAAATGATTCAAAAAATTTATCATGAACCTCCGAAAGGGAAAGAATCTTTTGAAGATAAGAGCAGGTTCATGAACAAGCGAGCAAAAAAATCTATAAAATTCAAGAGCAGAAAGATGCGTCATGAAAAACGTAGACGCTATTAGTTACTTTACTGTAAATGGAAAAGAGCATATAGCAACTATAAATCTGTTGAAAGGTATTACTCTTTACGGTGAAAAACTTTTTTCTAGGAATGGAAATGAATACAGAACATGGGATCCATTTAGAAGTAAATTGGCAGCCGCATATATCAAGGGCCTACAATTTGATTTCTCTAATGTAGAAAAGATATTGTATCTTGGAGCGTCAACAGGAACTACTGTGAGTCACTTGTCTGACATAATCGGATATTCTGGTAAAATTTTTGCTGTTGAATCTTCAACAAGAGTCGCAAGAGAATTAATTTCAAATGTTTCGTCTAAGAGAACAAATGTTATACCTATAATAGAAGACGCAAGGAAACCCAGAAGTTATTTTTCAATATACGACAAAATGGATCTAGTCTATTGTGATATTGCTCAACCAGATCAGACTAATATAGCAATTGATAATTGTAAAATATATCTTGAAGAAGGAAAGCCAGTGCTGCTTGTCATTAAGACTAGAAGCATAGACGTTACAATGTCTCCCAAAAATGTAATCTCCCAGGAAATTAAGAAATTAGAAAACCATTCCTTTGTTATTAAACAAAAAATAGATCTTGCCCCGTTTGACAAGGATCACGCAATGGTAAAGGCAATTTTTTGTCCAAGATAGTAATACTAAAGGGTAATACCTGACACAATCATTTGAGCAGGTTTCCACGATTTTCTTGCAAAAGGCGGAATCTCATTTTTTTGTCTAAACCATTCTTTTACAAATTTTATTGTTTTTTTGTCAGAAGGATATCCACTCCCTACATCACCATATTTGAGCCTAATTTTACTTATTTCAGAATCACGTATTACCTTTGCGATAATGGATGCCCCAGACACTACCACATTCAATCTATCTGCATGATGCATTGAAATCAATTTTGTATTATTCCGTTTAAGAAAGCTTCTAATCGTTCTTTGATATCGGGAAGGATTTACGTCGCAAGAATCTACATAGGTCTTGTCAGATTTCATATTTCCAATTATAATGGCCATAGCTTCTGCTTCCAATAAATTTAGATTGTTTCCAAAAACGTGAAGATCAATGTCTTCAATGTTTATTCTGCAAACACAGACTGATTTTGCAACACCGATGACATGACCAAAAAGAACTTTTCTTTTTTTTGGACCAAGTAATTTTGAATCTTTAATTCCTCTTTCAACCATTTCTGAAATTGATTTCTTGTTTACACAGACTCCGGCTACGATAATGGGTCCTAACAAAGAGCCTCTTCCAGCCTCATCTATTCCACATATGATGTTCTTATAGTCAGTGAACTCTAATCCCTTTAATTCAAATCAACATATTGTTGCTATTTTATCCTTATCCCGTTGGGAATCACGATATATTAGGAAGGGACCTTATCTTACTACCCACTAGCATTGAAATATGATGTCTCAATGACCAAAGAAGGAAAAACACAATTCCTGGTTCCAAGTTTTTCACTTTCTGAAAAAGCACCACCAAAAAATCCTGCTTTCTTTAATCCGAATGCTAGGTGGAACAGAGATATTTCCATGTTGGTATACAAAATACAATCTTATTCAAAAAACAAAAGAACGTTTGCTGATTCAATCTGTGGCATCGGAGCAAGAGGACTCAGAACTGCGGTTGAAGTCCCAAAAATAGATACAATTTATTTAAACGATCTAAATCCAGTTGCAATAGACCTAGCAAAAGAAAGTGCAAAATTGAACCATGTACAAGACAAATGCGTTTTCGATACCAAAGATGTGTGCAAATTCCTAAACTTTGAGGAACGTGAATTTCGAAAATTTGATATAGTAGATCTTGACCCATTTGGAAGTCCATCACCCTATGTAGATTGTGTTTTGCGCGCAGTAAGTAATCGGGGATTGATATCAATTACAGCAACGGATACTGCAGTATTATGCGGTGTTTATCCAAAAGTATGTTATAGAAAGTACTATGGATTTCCCTTAAGAACTGAATATTCCAATGAAATTGGACTAAGGATTTTGGTCTCTTTTATAGCGTTAAATGCCTCACGATTTGATTTATCCATTGTTCCATATTTGTGTCATTGTAATCTCCATTACATGAGAGTGTATCTGAAGGTAATATTTGGTAACTCTCTAGCAAACTCTGTTTCATCAAAAATAGGGTTCCTTAAACATTGTCAGAACTGTAAACATCGTAGGGTTGAGAATCTTAAGGAACAAAATTTAATTTGCGAAATATGTGGTACAAAGTGTAATTTAGCAGGACCGCTTTGGATTGATAGTCTCTTTGATTCTGAGTTTGTGATTGCAATGCTAAGTGAATTGAAAAAGGATGAATATTATGCATCTTCCACAAATGATTATAATAGGTTGTTAAAAATGATGCAAACCTGCCAAAGCGAATTAGCATATCCGTACTATTTTGAAACAGACAGAATTGCCTCTATGGCAAGAAAGAGCTCCATTTCATTGGATAGAGTAGTTAGCACTTTGACCAGCAATGGATTCAGGGTTTCCAAAACAATTATGAACGACAAGGGATTCAAAACTAACGCATCGCCGAAGGAAATAATTAATCTCCTTTACAAATAAATAGTAATTTTTGAAAGAGTTTGATAAGAGTAAAAAAATGGATTATCCCACAAAATCAAGATTCAAGAAATTAAGTTATCTAACAGTAGAAACAACATCGGAAGTGTCGGTGATATCACTGTATATAATTTAATGACAAAATGATAATAGAAAACCAATTAATGATGACTTTATTAATATCTGTTATTTTTGAGTAAAATGCATGAAGTTTGACCGAAAAGAGAGATAACGTTGAAAACAAGAACCCTGAGATAATTTTTCTGAAACTTTTTAAGTAATGTAGCTCTCATTTTGGTCAATGTCTGGTAACGATAGGATTGTTAGTGTTGTAGATGATGATTTTTCTACTACTAGGCTCTTCCATGAAGCCTTGTCTGAAAATATAGATAGTGTTAATGTTGTTTCTTTCACTGATCCTGTAATAGCTCTAGAACACTTTACAGATAACAAGGATGCTTATGCTCTGGTAATTGCTGATTTAAGGATGCCTGGTCTTAATGGGTTGGAGCTATTAAAGAAGGTAAAGACCTCAAATCGGAATGTGAGGACAATATTGATGAGTGCTTATAATTTTGAAGAAGATATATTATTCCTGAAATATATGGAAGAAGGTATTATAGATTCAACTATTGACAAACCCGTCACGATGAATAGACTATACCAAAGAGTAAGAGATGAATTGCAGGCCTATCAATCAACATCAAGTAAATAAATGGCTCATCCTCAATAGTTACATTTGTAATAAAGATGAGTTTATAGGAATTGTACTTATTTGATTTACATGCATTTATCAATAATTAAAGTAATTTAGCTCCAATCTATCATTTTTGTAGATAGATTTTAAATAGACAATCTGGAGGTGTACATTCTGTGTCTATCTTCATTTTAAAACTTAAAGATGTTGAATTTCCTACTAATTCATCGATTATATTATCTAATTTAGCCTTAACAGAATCCTTGGCTGCACTAGCTCCTATCAAATTTTCCATCGCTGCTCCTCCAAATTCATCTGTAAACTCTACGTTTGCGGTTTCTGAACTATTACTTACTTCAGTAGGTCTTTGTATTGCCTCCTCTATTAATTCTAATGCACTGTCCCTTGCTATTTTGGCACTATCTTCAAACGCATCAGGATCACCAGGATCACCACTTTCAATAACGTACGTAGCCTCTGTACTCCTAGGCGTAGTTTCTTGTGCCAATATTAAAGCATCATTACCAAATATGGTCAGGCAAGAAGAAGCTATTAACAACAACAGTGTTGAAACTAACATTCGATTATCCGTTCGCATACTATATCCCATCCCTGATTATTGCAGCTCCTATTTAGGTTTATCATCGGGATCATTTGGAAGACTAATGAAGGATAGAGATCTTGAAGAATTTGTACATTATATCCAATAAACTTTGAAGCCATGGCAATGAGAAGATAGTAAATGGCATGAAATATTAAAGAAATGGAAAGCAAGAGTTTACCCTTGAGGCAGTACTCAAGAAACTTAATAGCTGGGTTTATGTTAATACTTTTGAGTCTCTTTTTAGGACTGCCATTAGTGCCCAAACTATGAAATTAACCAAATCAACACTCCCAATGCCATCAGGATTACTGCGTTAACGCCTCCACTTCTTTCCTGTAGTTCTTCCAGTTCATCATATATCTGCAACTTCTCTCTCAACTGTTTAGTTGCGTAATGGAAAAATGCAAGGCAGCTAGAATCGTCATTTGTAATAGCCTGTTGATACTCTAACTCCCATTTATGCTCATCCAAATACTCTAATAATATTTGCTGAGATTCTGGTTTTACCCCATCAAGTTTAACAGGCAAATTATACTCAAGCCGCCTGCTAATGAGTATCAGCTCGACTCGACTTTCTATGGAACGCCAATCTGTTGTCGTCACCATCATCCTATTCTTTGCAAGCAATAGAAGAGTTGATGCCCAAGATGACAAGAAGGCGTTCAGGTTGGTTGTTACGACATCCAGTGCCGAGGCAAAGATCTGTCTCCCCGTCCCAAGAGAAATGAATACAGCAGCAATTAGTATCATACCGTTTTGAGTGAATACAAATACAATCAAAATTGAAATAACCCAAAACAATATGCCGATGGCGGCGGCGCTAATTTTAAAGTAGTTAGTCGGCTGTCCAATTAACTTGATATTGTACTCTGCTCCTGATTTTGTTCTTTTGCGAACAATGAATATGATTAGAACCTGGACAAATACCAAGTTAACAAGGTGCTTTACCATCTCTTTCATGATGAAAGCTAGTCCGCGAGCCTTTTGCATGATGACTTATTTTGACCGACTCACTACTTAAAAAATGTTGTATGTAATCTAATTACCGTACCATCACAATATCTTAAAGCTTTGCTATACTATGTTATGAGATCAAACTTAGACGATGACTGACTTTGTTGTTATTAATTTGGGCCACGTAATGGTGTTGATTACACTAACCTTTTCTAAAGTACAGTTTCCTCAGAAGCAAATTTCCTAGGGTCTAGTAAATTAAATTCGTTCAAAAAGGCTTCCTGCTGTTCTTCTGGCATGGATCGCACATCTATTTGACCTTTTCGTACCATATCCAGTGTCCCGATCGCTTTTTTAAACCGTTCAGTATCCATTACTAATCCATAGTAATCTCTCACCCTTTCTAGAGTTGTTTCGTAGTGTCTCTTATCACCGGATGCTGTAGCATCAGATATTATCGCGACATCGTAGCCTATGTTAAATCCCTCCCTTAATGAAGTCTCTACACAAATAGAAGTATCAATTCCAGTAAACACTAACAAGTTAATGCCTTGGCTCTGAAGCCAAATCCGGAATTCAGTATCTTGGAAAGCAGAATCTCTCCGTTTGATAACTACCGGATCTCTCTCTTTAGGTTTTAGTTCATCGATTGTTACTCCATCCCAAGTACCTCTAATACAAATGGGTACTTTCAATCTCTCCTGTCTTGATTTCGGTAGGATATTGTGGATGTTTGTAAGTATATCAATACCACTACTCTCCTTCACTGCCTCGGTGTAAAATACAGGAATGCCCATACTCCTGCAGAATTCAATTAAATCTTTAAGCTTTGGAATAATCTCCCTGTATAGGGCGGTATTCATCCCTATTTTATCATAGGATCCTCCCTTAGCCACAAAACCGTTCTGCATATCTACAACAATTAGCGCAGGTGTGACGGTACGACCTGAAGGAAAAGTGACCTTGAACATTCTTCACACTACTAGGTATCCGCTTAAAGATAAATGTTTAGCTATAGATATGTTAGACCAAAACACTTATTCTTCTTTATCGCATGTGCGCCGAGTTTCGGCATTAGTGGAGTGAGTGGCTTTGACAATATGAAACCTGTTATCGCCCCGATGACAATGACTGTCAAAAGGTCGGTTTGTACTCCCAAGAGTCTTAAGGAGAGTAACAGTAGAGATGACCTTCAAAGATCTGAAGAAAATCGTATATGATTTTATTCGTTATCCTCATATTTTTTAATATATTTGTTAATGTAATTTGATGTAAAATGGTAACGTCTCCATTTAAAACGTGCTACCAAACAATAATTACCCATAATCAATATTAGTTACTGTGGAATTATCCAACATAGCTCACATTTTATAAATTTCTGTGATCGATGGACGGTAATTTGATGAATTTCTCTATACTATCTAATTTAATGACTTTTATAGAAATATTATGAGATATTTTGAATGTGGACGCCTTATTATTTAATGAACAAGCAATATAAGCATGATTAATGTATGATATCCATTGGATGAGTCAC
>DATADQ010000130.1:0-23119 GCA_036258455.1 Nitrososphaeraceae archaeon
CCTTTTTCTCTCGGATGAGGAAGGTCATCCGCTCTCGAGTGAAACGCTTGGTTCATTTTATCATGTCCAAATTCACGTAGGAGATTGGTAGGAGTGCCACTATAACCAAATAAAGGGTCAATGTTTGTTTTAGAAATAAAAATAGTATCCTTTTCATTTGTGCGCTTTAGAAAATGCTCAATATTCTTGTCAAAGAGAGCTATATTTTGGCATTGTATTTTGTTCGATAATTGTCTGCGTGCGCTAGGAATACTTTCAATGGATAGCCTGATACCCTTATTTTCTGCTATTGAAACTAATTTAGAAGTGAATTGAACTGTAGAATTTGAAGCATCTAGAGGAATGAGTGTTGTATTATCAGAAATGGGAATAGATTCAATCTCTTGATCTAGGCTTTCATTGCTACGTATATCAAATTTTGAATTCTCAATTAGTGAAAGATTCTCTACCTTGAGGTCTACTATAATGTCGGTACTCCCATAATTTAGCCATAATTCAGGCATGTCTGAATCGAATCATGAGAATATACAAATGACTAAGAGTAAATTAACCTTCATAGATCATTAGATTCTTTTCTTCAAGTAAATCATGCAAATTGTGGACTGCTCTATATACTTCTGATTCTTTTTTAGCCCCGGTACAAACTAATTTTCCACTCGCAAAAAGAAGAATGACAGTTTTTGGATCAAGCATCCTATGAATTAAGCCAGGAAATTGTTCTGGTTCATACATACTGCGAGGTAAGACTCTTGCAGCCAATTCCAAATGAATTTTGCCACCCAAACTTGCAGACGCTACGATATTCTGTATTTCTATTTGTGGTTCGTTCTCGATAGGGATGCTACCTTTTCTCAATTTTTGAACTACGTTTTTTACTGCCTTAATTGCCTGTTCTTCAGATTTTGCACCAGTACAGACCATTTTTCCAGAACTGAAAATCAATGTTGCAGTCTTTGGTGATTTTAGTCTAAAGACAAGTCCCGGAAATTGATCTGGGTGGTATTCGACGTCTGGAAATATCTGAGTGATTAAATTAAGATTTACAGTTTGATTGACAGTTGCAGAAGCCACAACATTCTCAATGCTAACAATGGGCTTGGTTTCAGGCATACTAGGTTGGCTTTATAAATGGAAGTATATATACATGTTTGGAACATTAACTAAATGCACACATCAAATAATAAAGTTGATTAATTAAAGTAATTTAAGTTCTGAAGTCACTTTATCAATAATATTTGATGGAGCAGGACCGATTCCAATACAAGTCACAGTTCCTGTTGGAATCTGTGTCAGGCCTCTATCTTGTATGACGACCAGTGGAATCATGAATTTTTCAGCATTGCTCTGTACTTGAAGCAATTCATTTAAACTATTTACTCTTACGACTATCTTTGGCTGCCCTTCGTTTAACCAGTTCCTTAGCCATGATTTATTCAATTTTCTCGACCGTTCTACACCCAGTACCGCTGCATGACCAACCTGGGATGCTATTTTGCCTATACCCATTCGTAGATCTTTTCTTACAATAATGACCTGTTTAAATTCCACTATAGTTTAGTTAATAAAAATGATGAATTAATTGTTTCTTTGTTGGCTATTGAACACTATGATGTATTAATTGCGGGTGGGAGCGTCGCAGGGCTTACAACAGCAAGAGAATGTTCCTCAAATGGAACTTCCACAATTGTAATAGAAGAAGACCACGAAATTGGAACCCCTGAACATTGTGGAGGGATGGTCAGTCTTGGTGGACTGCAGAAATTAGGCCTGATGCTTGACTCAAATAATTTTCAAAATGCCGTCTCAAAAGCCAGAATTAGTTGCAAAACTGCTAGTTTTGAACTTCCTGCGGAAAAACAGAATGTCATAGTGGTAGATCGGAGGGGCTTAGACAAACAAATTGCCAAACAGGCAGAAGATGCAGGTGCCGAAATTCGAACACGATGTACTTTTAAATCCCTTTCTAAGATCCAATCCAAATATACTGTAAAAACTTCAGATGCAGAAATCGAGTGTAAATATTTTGTGGATGCGAAAGGGTTAGGCTCGCTAAAGGATGCGAGTAGAAATGGGATCTTAGCTTCTGCTCAATTTGAAATATATGCAAAATGGATTGATGGTCAAACCGTAGAGATTCTTTTTGATTCCGAAAAATATCCCGGTTTTTTTGTCTGGATAATCCCAACTGGTGAAGGCAAGGGCAAGGTTGGGGTTGCAGGAAAGGGAATAAACACTTCACTGGCGTTAAACGAATTCATAAAGTCAAGGGGCAAGAAATACTCAATAATTAGGAAAATTTTTGCCCCAATTTGGATAGGGGGACCGAGACCACCATTTACTGTAGATAGAACCTTGGTGGTCGGAGATGCCGCCGGTCAAACCAAACCAACAACGGCTGGAGGAATCTTTAGTTGTGGCATGGCAGGAATTCTAGCAGGTAAAGCAATTTCTAAAGCAATCGAAAAGAATGATAATCAGTTTCTATACCAATATGAAAAAAACTGGAACTCCATGTTTCAAAAGGAATTCAGCTCTATGTTATTTGCAAGGAAGGTATTGGAAAGGTTGGACAATAAATCCATTGACAAGATATTCTCCACATTGTCGAAAAAAGCGATAAAGGATGTATCTAATTTCTCAGATTTTGACTTTCATTCTAGCGCACTGCATCTTTTTCTGAAAACTAGAATAGTGACTGATTTATCAAAAATATTAATTGGAAATGAATTTCGTAGAGTATTCAGTGGCATGAAAGACAATTGAGGAGGTATCGCATCCATGAATTTACAGGAGATTTAGTCAATTGAGAGAACACTGAATTGTCATAGGCAATCTTCCAAGCAAAATATAAATTCGGAATAAATGAATGTGCTCTTTATGTCAAAATCATTACAGTTGCCAGTTTGTACCTCCTGCAATAGACCAATAATTGCAAATGATGAATGTGTAAAATACTATTGTCCTAATTGCGGCTATGTATTAATTTGGAGATGTCAAAGTTGCAGACAATTTGCCAGGTCGTACAGATGCATTGGCTGTGGGTTTGAAGGTCCGTAATTATGACCAAATTAGTTGCTAGAATCAAGATACTTCCTTCTGAATCAGAAGCAGATATAGATTCAATTCCTAAAATTCTAAGTGAAACACTTCCAGAAGGCTTCAAACTAATTGCACATAGAAAAGAACCAATTGCCTTTGGTTTGTATTCCGTTCTTGCTGATTTTACATTAGATGACTCAGAAGGCCAAATGGATTTATTAGAAGAATCAATAAAAAAAATAGAAGCTGTAGGTGAATTAGAAGTAATAAACGTGAGCAGACAATCGGTTAAGATAAAATAACCAAAGTAACTGCTGTTACTATTTTACACTAGTGTTACTAATAGTAGATCTATTATTTTGAGATATGAGCCCTAAAACCTGTAATAGAATAGTGAATCAAATGCAAGTGAAATAAAAATAACGACTAGATATGGTGCCGTAATCTTGTACGCTTTCCATGCAAAGTCGGGATTCGGATATTTTGTTAATTTATAGTGATATATGAGCATCAAGGATCCTGAAA
Organism: Nitrososphaeraceae archaeon; assembly: GCA_036258455.1. GTDB lineage: Archaea > Thermoproteota > Nitrososphaeria > Nitrososphaerales > Nitrososphaeraceae > TA-21. Next base: position 3,565 of record DATADQ010000130.1, read on the forward strand.
TTGCCGCAGTAATAAAGTACACAACACCTAAGCCTAGAAAATATAATGACAATGAATATGGTAACAGAATTGCAGTATTTGCAAATATGTACTCTGCCGTCTTTTCGTTACCTATAAGAACGGGCAACATGGGAACCTTTACTGATTCGTACTCCTCTCTTGATTTTATTGCGAAAGACCAAAAATGAGGGGGGGTCCATAAAAACACTAACCATCCGATTAGAAATCCCAGGACATCGATCGATCCAGTCGTAGTAGCCCATCCGGCCATTGATGCCGCACTCCCCGCAAATCCACCCACAACAATATTAGAAACGTTTGAGCGTTTAAGCCACAAAGTGTATACGAATACATAAAAAAATATTCCAAGGGCAATCATCGCCGTAGCCATCAAATTTAAAGTCAAGAAAGATATTATGATGGAGCTAGCGCATAGGATGTTACCAAAAATAAGCACATTCTTAGGATTTAATCTCCCTGATGGTATTGGTCTATTTATCGTTCTGGACATAATTTTATCAATGTCACGATCAAAATAGTGGTTTAGCGCGCTCGAACCCATTGATGCTAAACAACCAGATATACCAAGAAACAGAAGATGAAAGAGAGATACATCCCATGGTACTAAAGGAGTTGAATCAAATCTGGTTGCAGCCAAAGAGCTTGTTATTGCTGTAATAACCAGTACTACTACTATCCTTGGCTTTGATACTTCGATGTAGTCAGCTAACATTCACAGCTAATTTATTGAGTTAATTGTGGGATTTAACTTATTCGATATGATATTTATGGCACGACATGATATCAACATGAAAAAAGCTGGCTATTGTCTTGCTAGTGAAGTAATGGTTAGAAAAAACGTCCAAAATCAAGCATCAGTCCCAGTTTCAGATCCATTTTGCGGAAAGATAAGTCTCTAAGTGAATGGATATGGTATTTATGGATGTGATCGCTAGAACAAAAAGTACATCTAAATTTTTTGAATGTCAATGTAATTTATAAACCAGTTAATTGCTATTCAATGTGGATCATGGGAAGAAGAAAGAGTACATCAAGGCCACATAAGAGTAGAAGAACTGTGGAAGGGAGATGTCCCAAGTGCACCACAATTGTTAGATTTAATGTAAGCGGGTCCGTCGGTAATGAAATTTATGAATGTATAGGTTGTAGATCTAAATTCCCCATTGACGATTTATAGCACAAACAAAATTTAGATAAGGATTTAACACATAAACAACTCAATAGATAGAAATGGATTCTAAGATAGATTACGTTGATAAAGTTTATCTTTATAGTAGTGGGATGTCTTCAGAGCTTGTAGAAAGGAGTAAAATAGTTCTGTACCAACATGGTGTAAATCCTAATGACATAGTAATTATTGAATCTCCAGAGGGAGTTCCTGAAGGTTCAATAATTATTACTATATGGCCACATTATCTTTCCGTGGCAAAGGTGAAGAGAGTAAGAGAAGGTTCGATATATGCTCCGCAATTATTCAATATCAATATATGATATTTAACTTACTAAATACACTGTCGAATTCCAAACTCGTTGTTGCTATAATTTATGACATAAAATTCTAGTTACTACTATTGTCTATCCTAGATTTATGAAAGGGTAAAACAATATCATCATACATTTTTCAAAAAAATCCTAGGCTATATGCATTTTTATCATTTCATCTATTCTATTTTTGGACACAGATCCAATAATCTTGTTTACTGCCTGACCTCTCTTAAATAAGATTAAAGTCGGTATACTGGATATACCAAATTGTCTTGCAACTAATGGATTTTCGTCAACATTTAGCTTTCCTGTGACTAATTTCCCCAGATAGTCCTTACCAATCTGCTGAATAATGGGAGACATCATCCTGCACGGTCCACACCAAGGGGCCCAGAAATCTACAAGTATTAATGGGAATTTGTTAATAGTTTGAAAAAATGTGGCATCATCTAGAATTAATAGCTCCTTTACATTTTTCAAGAGTTCTTTTTCGTTCATTAAATGTTGTAATTTTTTCATTCTTTTTTCGTTTATGATCCTTAGTTCTTCATCTTCCAACTTATGTAATATTAAAATGGAAACTGGATTTGGTTTATTATGTTTTTTGATTAGATATTCACCAGCGATAGCTAATTATCTGAGATGACTCAAAATATTTTCAATCTTGCCCGAAAAAACGAAAGATGGTGAAGATGGAATCAATTCCGAAATTACAGACAGTGGGGTAGTGAGTCGGCGTACAGATAGTGAAGATGGTGAAGATGGAATCAATTCCGAAATTACAGACAGTGAGGTATTGAGTAAGCGCACCGATAGTGAAGATGGTGAAGATGGAATCAATTCCGAAATTACAGACAGTGGGGTATTGAAAAGAGAAATAGATTTCCTGAAGGCGGAGCTGGTAAAGGAAAAAGAAGTCTCTGAAAAACACTTGTCAAAACTTCGATATCTCATGGCAGATTTCGACAATTATCGGAAACAAATAGAAAAACAAATGGAATCAAGAATTCAGGAAGATCGGGCTCAACTGTTCATAAAAATACTCAAGATCTATGATGATTGTATACTGGCGCTTGAAACTCTAAAAAATGGCCAATATGATTCTACGGTTATAGGTGGTATAACTGGCATTATGACTAACTTTGAAGGTTTTATGAAGGATGAAGGACTAGTAGAAATCGAAACTATGGGCACACCTTTTGATCCAAACGTTCATGATGCTATTGGTTTTGTATCCAATGAACTGGCTCCTGATAACACAATAATGGAAGTAGTAAGGAAGGGATATTTGTTAAACAATAAAGTTTTAAGACCTTCTTCAGTCATTTTATCTAAAAGAACAGTTACAAATAAAGATATCAATGAAAGAGATAAGGAGTAGTGAAAAGAGTTTATGGGTAAAATTATTGGAATAGACCTCGGAACAAGTAATTCTGCAGCCTCGGTCATGATTGGAGGAAAACCAACAATAATACAGGCTGCTGAGGGAACATCAGTCGGTGGAAAAGCATTTCCATCATATGTGGCCTTTACTATGGATGGACAGCTTCTGGTAGGCGAACCTGCAAGAAGGCAGATGGTTACAAATCCTGAAGGTACTGTACTAGCAGCTAAACGCAAAATGGGAACTGATTTCAAATTTAAAGTGTATGGAAAGGAGTACACTCCTCAGCAGATATCGTCATTTATTTTGCAAAAAATAAAAAGAGATTCTGAATCCTTTGTAGGAGAAACTGTGGACAAAGCAGTAATAACAGTTCCAGCATATTTTAATGATAATCAACGACAAGCAACCAAAGATGCTGGAGAAATTGCCGGTCTTGAAGTCGTAAGAATTATTAATGAACCTACTGCTGCGTCACTTGCATACGGACTAGATAAAGTAAACAAAGACTTGAAGATAATGGTATTCGATTTTGGTGGAGGAACTCTAGACGTTACTATAATGGAAATGGGTGGCGGGGTATTTCAGGTAAAGAGCACTTCAGGTGATACACAGCTGGGTGGAACAGATATGGATAATTCAATCGTAGAATATATTATTCAAGAATTTAAGAACCAAAGTTCTATTGACATTCGTAATGATAAGGCTGCAATGATGAGAATAAGAGAAGCAGCTGAAAAAGCAAAAATTGAGTTGTCTAATGTAATCACCACCGAAATAAATCTACCATTCTTGTCTTATGATCCATCTACGGGTCCTAAAAATTTGGTATTGACACTTTCCAGATCAAAATTGGAAGAATTATTAAGACCAATAATTGAAAGATGTAAAGCGCCCATGTTACAAGCCATTGAGGACGCAAAGTTAAAACCTGCAGACATTGACAAGATTATTTTGATTGGCGGGCCTACACGCATGCCGATTGTAAGACAGTTCATTACAAATCAAATGGGAAAGGAGCCTGAAAGAGGCATAGACCCTATGGAAGCCGTGGCTATGGGAGCAGCTATCCAAGGAGCGATCATTGCTGGTGACGTAACTACAGATATTCTTCTGGTAGACGTGACTCCGCTCACGTTAGGTGTTGAAGTACTTGGAGGATTAAAAGAACCACTTATCGAAAGAAATACGACCATTCCGACAAAGAAAAGCAAAGTCTTTACTACAGCTGCAGACTATCAAAACGCAGTAACTGTTCACGTAGTGCAAGGAGAAAGATCAATGGCAGCTGATTGTGTTTCGCTAGGTATGTTCAATTTATCAGGAATACCACCGGCCCCCAGAGGAATTCCGCAGGTAGAAGTTACTTTTGACATTGACGCAAATGGAATTCTAAATGTTACTGCGAAAGACCTGGCCACATCTAAGGAATCAAAAATAACAATTTCGGCAAATACCAAATTATCTAAAGATGATATAGAAAGACTCAAGAAGGAATCAGAGCAATTTGCAGAGCAGGATAAAAAGAAGAGGGAAGAAGCAGAAGTTAAAAATGAAGCAGATAATCTAATTTATACTGCAGAGAAATTAACTCAGCAGGATTTAAAAGACAAAATTAAACCCGAACAAATAGAAAAAGTGAATAACGCAGTCAAGGAACTAAGGGAATCTGTTTCAACAAATAATATAGAAGAGATTAAAAAGAAAATAGAAGGCTTAAAAAATATCGTAGGTGAAATAAGTACCGAAGCATATAGAGCTGCTGGAGCTGCTGCATCCCAACAAACCACCTCATCTCAGAATTCCGATAGTGCGAATCCAACGTCAGATAGTGCGAATCCAACGTCAGATAGTGCGAATCCAACGTCAGATAGCGCGAATCCAACGTCAGATAGTGCGAATCCAACTTCAGATAGTGCGAATCCAACGTCAGATAGTGCGAATCAGTCTAACACTCAGCCATAACATGATTGGTCTGAAAAGGCAAACCTGAATTGAATCCGTTATTTCCAACCGGTGGATTCTTACCATGACTACAAAGCGTGACTACTACGAGGTATTGAACGTTGACAAGAATGCTACTAAAGAAGAGATCAAGAATAAGTACAGGAAATTAGCTCTCCAATACCATCCTGACAGAAATAAGAGCACAGGTGCAGAAGAAAAATTCAAAGAAATTTCAGAAGCATATGCTGTTCTATCGGACGATGAAAAAAGAAAAAAATATGACAGATATGGCCACGTCGGATCTGAGGAAGTCTTCAGAGGATCAGAATCTAATTTTGATGAAATCTTCAGAGATATTGGATTTGGTGGAATTAGAGATATTTTTGAACAATTGTTCGGAGGTGGATTTTCTACCAGAAATAGAAGTGATCCATTTGGGTTTGGGTTTAATTTTGGAAGGACCAGCAGGGGTGAAGACACTGTAATTGATTTGTCACTCACCCTTGAGGAAGTGATAAGTGGAAAGAATGAAACCATTGAAGTTCCATCATTAGAAAAATGTTCAGTTTGCAGTGGAAGTGGTTGTTATCCTGGTACGAAACCTAAGAAATGCGCATCGTGCAATGGTCTTGGACAAACAAAAAGAGTAATCAATGAAAGCAGATTTTCAACTTTTGTTACTGTCGAAACGTGCAGAACTTGTAGAGGAATGGGGGAAATTATTGAAAAGCCATGTAGAAATTGTAATGCGTCAGGTAAGGTTTCAGTCAGAAAAAAAATACAGGTTGAGATACCTACTGGTGTTGAAGATGGTATGACACTCCAATTACATGGCAGAGGAATTTCATATGGAAATGAAATTCCGGGAGATTTATTTATTCGAATTCATATTAAACCTCATCAAACGTTTGAGAGACTTGAAAATGGAGATATACTTTATTCTCTAAAACTCAAATATCCTGAGTTAGTGTTTGGAACAGAGATAGTAATACCAACATTATATGGGAGTGAAAAGTTGAAAATTCATGCAGGTACGCAAATTGATTCAATTTTTAGATTAAGAGGAAAAGGAATACCAGTACATAGCCAGCGTTCTAAGGGTGACCAAATTGTAAAGATAAAGCTTGACATACCCACAAAGCTCAGTGAAAGACAAAAATGGTTAATTAAAGAATTGGATGACACAAAAAATATTTAGTTCGTAGAGCCTATAATATTTATATTTAAATGAATCAAGATAATATATAATGTCAACTCCGTTTGATGAGTGGTTTGGACGAAGAAGAACAAATTCATGGTTCCCTGACGTAGATTCCATGATGAAAGAAATGGAAAAATTGATGCAAGAAGCTGTTAAAAATATGGATCAGAACCTTCCAAAGAATCTCATTAGAGAACGCAAGCTTGATGATGGATCTATTGTACGTGAAATGGGGCCAATCGTTTATGGATATTCATTCAAAATTGGCGAGGATGGCAAACCAGTTGTCAGAAAATTTGGAAACCTAAACACTTTTCCAAGCTCCCTAAGCGGCAGGTTTTCAGTTAGTGATCAGAGGGAACCGATGGTGGATATCATAAAGGATGTTGAGAAATTGAAAGTTATTGCAGAAGTACCTGGCGTAAGTAAAGGAGATTTAAGGATAACTGCTAATGAAAACACTTTGACCATAGAATCTGTTTCAGGAGAAAGAAAATACAACAAGAAAATAGAACTTCCTGATGAAATTGAACCATCTTCGGGAAAATCAACATACAAAAATGGAATTTTAGAAGTAGCCTTTAAGCTAAAGGACTCAAAGAACCAAGGTGTTTCTATCAATGTCGAATAAGTTGGATTATTTTTATTTTCGATCTCCACACAGGCTCGTGTTTTGAAATTGATTTCATGGCACGTATCGCATACTTAAGTGGCGATATTGAAATTATTTCTTTATGAGCGCAGTAGAAGCCGTTGAAGTTACTAAAAAGTATAAAGGTTCAATATTCTTTGCCATAAAAAATATATCGTTAGATATTGAACCAGGAAGAATTTTCACCCTTCTTGGAAGAAATGGAGCAGGAAAAACTACTTTCATCAGAATTTGTGCAACACAGTTATTACCAACTTCTGGAACTGTAAAAATATTTGAAAATGACCTTATTAAAGATACAGAAAAAATAAGAAATTGTATTTCTATTGTACCACAAGAAGGAAGACCCCTACGTGCTCTTACACCATGGGATCATGTCTATTATTGGCTAAGAATTAGAGGGATGAATAAACACGAATCGTCAATAAGAACAAGAAAGATTCTTCAACAGTTTGAATTGTATGATGTAAGAAATAAACTTGCCATGTATCTTTCAGGAGGAATGAAACAAAAAGTACTAGTAGCGATGGCCATGGCTACAGAATCAAAGTTACTATTTTTAGATGAACCCACAATTGGGCTTGATCCAGTATCCAGACGTCAAATTTGGAAAGCAATCAAGGAAAAGAAGGAGAGTGGAACAACTATCCTGCTTACAACACATTATATGGATGAGGCAGAAGTATTGTCCGATGATATAGTCATCATAGATAAGGGAGTCGTTATCTCACAAGGAACGCTTTCAGACATCAGGAAGAATATTAAAGAAAATATTAAATTAGAGATTCCAAAATCTGGTGTTGATTGCGAGGTTCTAAAATCATATGGCACTGTAATTGATACTGGAACAGATATACTGAAATTATTCACTTTTGAATCCAACATTCAGGAATTATCAGCAATTGCCAAAAAGAAAAATTTTTTCTTCAAGGTATGTCCTATTACTTTAGACGACGTGTTTGTGTCGCTAGTAGGATCTGAGACTATTGATTTTGACTTTGATTCTGATCAGTACTCATAACTTGGTTATCGGCAGTAAGGTCAGGGTATACTTTAGCTGCCGAATTCTTCAGAAATGTGTAATATTCTGTTGGCGTTATGGTTCCAGTTTGAGCTGTTGGCGTTGAGGTTGCATTTTGAGCTGTTGGCGTTAGTGTTCCGTTTTGGGTTGTTGGCGTTGAGGTTCCATTAAATAATATTAAATTGAAGCTAGCAGTAGGTGCATCCTGGTAATCCCACTTCCAGTAAGCAGAGCCGCTTATATTTTCGTTTTTAAATGCTTGGAGCATGGCATCTGTAGTTTCTTGGTCTAGACCGCTTTTTGCGGGATCAAGAGTAAATACTCCGTTAGCTTGAGTTCTTACGACATTGTTCCATTCACCTATATATAGTGGAATACCTGTCAGTTCACGAGTTTTTAAGAAAATATCAAATCTTTGTTTTTGGTACTGATCTCTATCTGGAATTCCATAGACGCTTACTTTAAACATTACATTTTCTTTATTTGTAGGAGCCATCTTGGCAAGATTTTCTGGTGTTAATTGAATAGGTCCATCAAGGTCTACGGGAACATTCATACTGTAAACAATTGTTTTATCAGTTAATGATCGTAATTCATCAGTTATAAATGAATTAAAATTTCCAATTTTTTCCCATTGATCTGAACTTTCTACGTGAGGTTCACTCAGAATTTCATATCCGAAAGTACTGGGATGATCATCCAGCTGGGTAACTACCTTTTTCCAAAAGTCAGCGAGCATGGTCCATGCGTCATTTCCTTGACTATCCTTGATAGATCCATCCCAAAAATTAGACCACCACAGTTTTGCTACCGGTTCTCCCTCTTTACCTCCACTATCCCCCCCCTTTGGATATTGTTGTGAATTATTCTCAAAAAGCGACGCTGGAAAACCTGTGCCCCTCTTTTCAAGCCACGAAGAGGTATGCCACTGATGATTATCATAAAGAACTTTAATTCCATACTTATCTGCCGCATTTGCCACTTGCTCTAACTCATTCATGAACGCCTGTGGGTTTTTCTCGTATGCTTCCCAATAGAATAAGATCCTTGCATGATTTAGTCCTGCGTCTTTTAACAATTTGAAGCTTTCATCGTAATAATTGTCAGGAGGTAATTTCGTAGCGTCCCTGACTTGTTTTTGATCTATATATCCACCCTTCATAGCAACACCAACCAAGGGATTGTCGGAGGAAGATGACTGACCGAAAGCAACAATTAATCCATTTGTCATGAATATGATCAACACAAAAGTCAAACCAAACAAGATAGATTTAGCGTGCCTAAAATTACTCATGGGAAGTATATCGAAATTTAGTTTATATATATATTATGAATCGCCGTACCTTCAAAACATTAAGAGGTTAACATTATCCCCAAAACTATTATTTGGGTAGTTGTACTTTAAAAAGACTTATTTGTAATTCGTCAAGTGAAGATAAGTAATATGATGCTTGTCATGACAGGTGATAATTAATGAGGCGGATTGTTCTAGCTGTAGGATTGATGTCTTTATTGATTGGGGTAACAATAATTTCCATTTCTTCGATACATGTCCCAGACCCTCTTCACTCCACAAGCACTGTGTTTAAGGGGAAAATAAGTAATGAAAGTAATACCGTCTTATCACTGAAAGATGTACAAAAAGGAAAAAACATATCTTTGTCCTTGGCCCCACAGAATTCCATAGACTTACTTAATGTAAGGATTTTAAATCCAAAAGGAACATTATTGTTTGACCAGAATTCTTCACAACCGTTATTTATTACAATCATTCCACCAATAAGTGGAAATTATTCAGCAGTTTTAACGAATATCAATAATGAGGACATTTACACAAATACCATGTTTGGAAGTTCGGTCCTTTTTGATAGTAATGGAAGCCCAAAAATTGAAATTCACACAATTTTGATAGGAGTGATTATTTTACTTATAGGTATTGGTACGTGTATTTTTTGGATAATCTCAGAATTCTTTGAAAGATTAAGTACAAGAACAAGATACAAACACGTATCCTAAAATTGAATTAATTCCATGCCAGAAAAGATAGAATAAGAGCATATTTAGATTGTTCTAACATCAAATAAAGAAATAACTCCTAGTACTGCTAGCAACAAATAAAATTGGGTAAACCTTGAAGATTTAGACTAGAATACATTTTCTGCCCTGAATACTCAATTATTAGTACAGGATTTCAAATTTGTTTGATGTCCTTTCCTTTGGATCTTTGGATGTGCTCAGTCAATTTCATCATGAGTTTTTTATTAACCATCTCACCATCAATCTTTCCTCTTAGAATTGCCATACACCTACCCATCAAAAGTCCAACCGCATCCAATCCTTTCAGATAAATTACGGTTTCGTTTTCATCTATTATCTTGCTTATAGTCTTATCCACATAATCTTCAGTTACGCTATCAGTTCCAAAAGCCCTAATTATTTCCTCTACATCATTAACTTCTTTTTTCAGGAGTTTTTCAAGTATTATTGGAATAGATTCTTTGGTTATTCTAGAATTATTTAGTTGCATAAACAGATAAAATAATACGTCGTCAGTGAGAATTGAAGTATCATATCCTTCCCTCTCCAAACTAACTAAATCCTCCGTAAGTTTAGATATAATGAAAGACGGGCTGATTGATGTATGTGAAACCACTTTTTCAAAAAGAGAAAAATATCGAGAATCAAATATATTTTCTGCCAGTGTCTTGTTAATGCCGTATTTCCTGCAAATTTGATCTAGGACTACGTTCCATGGTTGAGGAATGTTCTTGGATAATTCCTTTAACCTGTTATCATCTATTGAAATGTATGGGATATCTGTTTCAGGATACATCCTTGATGACCCAGGTCTGGGTCTACTAAATATCGTAACACCATCTAATCTTACAGAACGTGTTTCAGGAACTACGCCTAAAAATGATTTTTTGATTCTATTGAATAATTGAGATAGTACTGTATCTAGTAACATCGTTGATCCGCCTATGAGAATAAAAGCGTCATTCTTGTCCATTTTTAGAACAGAAGATATTGATTGCAAATCCTTACTACTAATTCCATAGTTTGGTAATTCATCGGAGTGAAATATTCCGCCTATTCCATAGGTTTTTACAAGGTCCCCCAACTCTCTACCCAATCTTATTCCTGGATATGGTTCAAAAGATAATATACCTTTAAAACCTCGCAAAACGAACGCCATAAACCTAGAATCATCGGCGAGGATTTTCTTTACTACCTTTGAGGACGATCTTTTTAATAAATAGGTAACGTCTGTAACATTGTTCATGAATCTTGATTCATCTATGTTACGTTTCTTTAGTGCTTTTGCGATTTGATTTAACCCATCCTGTCTTTTTGTCTCGTATTCAATAACAAGTGCAAGCTGTGATAGTTGTTGAACCCCTTTGACTTCTACAATAGCCCCATCATCCATTGAGATATTAACATCTTGTCTTATACTTCCAAGTCCTCTTGTCACTTTTTTTGTAGATCTTAGTAGTCGTCCCACGGTTTGAGCTATATATGTTATGAATGTTGGAGAATTGGAAATAGGCTCGAGGGCAATTTCGATAAGAGGTATACCTAATCTATCCAGAGAATAAATCTTGATCCCTTCTTCATCATTTCTATCTAGTTCATTGATTATTCTAGCGGCATCCTCTTCTAAGCATATACTCTGGACACCTACTCTAACGCCATCAATATCCAAAAAACCGTTTCTGCCAACTAGTGTTGTTCTTTGAAATCCAGTGGTATTTGAACCGTCTATTACAATCTTTCTCATTACATGTAATTCATCTTCAATAATACAATGAAGGGCCAGAGAAATTGTTAATACTATCTCTAGTGCTTCCCTGTTTACCATTAGGGGAGGTTCCTCATCTGATTCTATCAAGCAGTTTGAATTTTTAGAGGATTGATATTTTACTGTCTTAATTTTCTTTGATTCGAAAATAGCAGCTTGATCATAAGACCCCATCTCACTTTGAGTCGGACGCAGGTTCCTTTTAAAAGTAAAATCAAATTCAGTAGAATCAGTTATTTTGCAGTTGCAAAATAGTTTATTTTTTGAATCTAATTGTTGATGGATTTCAAGTCCAACCTTTAGTCTATTTTGAGCGGAGGTTTCATTTTTAACCATTATGCAAAATAATAAACCAGAACCTTATTATTATTATTATTTACAAATCGCCAAGAAATCTTTAATTTCACGAGTTAGTTCTATATCAATGATTCAAAATGATAGGTCATCTTTCCTCTAAATTATTTGCAATTTTACCAGAGGGATCAGTAAGAGATGAGGGTACTTTTTTCATACTGGTTTCCATTCTTATTGGTTTAGTTATAGCCGCGTACATAATGAGATTGAGAAGAAATAGACAAACTCAATGAACCAGGTTATCATTCTGAAGTGTTTCAGTCTTGATCTTTGATAATTGACTTTATACGTTCATTATCTTAAATTCTAATGTTTGAAACCTTACTTGATTTAACTATATTTGTAACTTCTCTCTTTAAAGAATCAATATCTACGCCGTGATATTTGCCATATGAGTTATTCAATTTGACCAGTGCTCTCTTCATAATAGAAATACAAATTGCTAGTTCCTCTTTTTGGTAATGTACCAAAGCAGCAGCAACGAGAATGATACCATTCAACAAATCTCTTTCGGCACCCTGCGTATGTTTCCATGCACCTTCAAGAACTTCATGCGTTTTCCAATATTTTTCATTGTTGAAAAGCTCACGAGCCAACTTTATAGATTCTTTTTTATCAAGTTCCTTTTCAATAATTTTGTCAATTTCTATAATTGGGGCTATCTGTGAAAGTTTGGACTTTATTTTCTCTATTTCTGATGATGTAGATGAGCTTAAATCAAGTTCAAGAAAGTGACTTGCGACCCTAACATCCCTAATGATAATTTTATCATCATGAAAAATATTTCTAGATAAAGAAAGGATCGAAACTGCGTCTTTTGGAAGGTATTTCTCATTCTTAAGATATATCATGTATCTTAACAATTCACTCACCAGATCCCTTCATTATATACTCTTTACGTGCCACATACCAAAATAGATTATTGTATAAGAATGAGATAGTATGCTTTTAGAGCTCTAATATTGCTCTGTGGGTAACATTCCCAACGTACTCACGCTCAGATCAAATGTTCTATCATATTGATAAAAATGATGAAATCAAATGTATATTCGTGTCGATTGTTTTGAGTTTATGCAATTAATATTTGAAAAGCGTAAACAAATATGGTGTTTCTGTTTTTTCATCAAGCGTCCAAGAACTCGGTAGACTTATACATTCTTCTATTTTCAATCCAGAATCATCCATGAATTTTCCCCATCCGCACATAGATTTATCTCGCGAATATCGTCTGTAGGTATGACTTCCCATTAATGTAAAACCTACGTTATGCAATTTCGCTCTATATTTTTTAAATTGATTTATCATGCTGTATGATAACATTTCTCCTAATTCGGGTAGGGCAGAAATGAAGACCATGGTATTTTCGAGTTTGAATTGCGAATAGTCTATCGAATTCGAATCGGCGTTAATTACTTTATATTTTACATTACTAGAAATAGATATTTCATTTTGTAGGTCACATAGATCTTTGTCAATCTCTACTCCCACAGAATTAAGGCCTAGTATGCTACCGCAAAAAATCAATCTTCCATCGCCTGATCCGATATCTATGATATTTTCGAACCCCAGATCTTTTGCAACAAGAATCATTACAAGAGCTGAGAGTCCCCATGTTGGAAGAAATGGTTGATAATTCGTATCATATTTTTTGGAACTCAGCCAAAATTGATTAATATCTCCTTCATAGGATATGCACGGGATATTATTAAGTTCTATACATTGTTCTTTATAATATATTTTATTATACTTAAAGAAAATATGTAGTTTTTCCAAAAGTGTCTTGTCAAAAAGGCTTTGGTAATTTGGAACTGGGATAAATTCTCTAATATGATTGTATGAATGAAATTGATTAAGATATTCGTTCTTAAGTTTAACCAAGTTCTGTGCCATATAACTGAAATCCAATTTATGATCACATTGGGATATGGTTAATAGAAGCTGAAAGTATCATATTAGTATACTTCGCATGATTAAAGTCTAAGTGTTCCAAATAATTCATAATTGTCCGAATAATTTCGATTATTGTTACTTGAGTAAAGATCATTGTATTTGAAGTGGGGAAAAACAGCATGCGAGTAAGGAAGATCTGATTGACAATTATTCATTTCATCAGTTTCAACAAAATATTTGGAATTTCGGCAGGTCTTTTTGCAACGGGAATATTCACTCTTGAGAAACTGGAAATTTTGGATTCTGCCGAACCATAATTCCCATAAACAATTGCTCCCGCATGTCCCATTGTTTTTTCCTTTGGCGCAGATCGGCCCGCAACGTATGCCACAATAGGTTTATTGAAACCTGTTTTTTCGATATATTTAACAAGGGATTCCTCAGCATCGCCTCCTATTTCCCCAACTACCACAACTGATTCTACCTCATTTCGATCAGTTATGAGATCAAAAGCTTCTATCAAATTAGTGCCATTAATTGGATCCCCGCCTATTCCTAGAGCTATTCTTTGTCCTATTCCTGCCTCTGACAAATGAAACGATACTTCATACATTAGTGTTCCGCTCCTAGAGAATACTGCAGTATTTCCCTTCTTAAATGGTTGAGAAGGCATTATTCCGATTTTATTTAGTGAGGGTACAATTACTCCAGGAGTATTTGGTCCGATTATTCTTGCCCCATTGGTCTGCGCGTACTCTAAGGCTTCCATTGCATCACGTACTGGAACGTGTTCTGGAATTGCTACAAGTAATTTTATTCCATTATTCACTGCGTCTTTTATTGCAGAAAGAAAGTATTGAGCAGGAACAAATATTCCGGATATCTTTACATTAAAATTCTTGCTTGCATCCTTAACGGAATCAAAGACAGGTATCCCTTCAAATGACTGACCGCCCTTATTGGGAGTTACACCTGCCACAATGTTTGTTCCGTATTCTCTCATCAACCTAGTGTGAACAGAACCAAAATTTCCTGTTATTCCCTGAATTATTACCGGCTTATTACCATAGTCAGGATCTTCAGGTTTACCTACCAGAATATCAAAAATATCAAACTTTTTGGACAATTATTTGTTCACTCCTATAAATTGAACTAATGATGCAATTGCTTCTTCTACTGTATCATATATTTTTGCATTACTGTTAGAAAGCATTTGTTTAGATTTATCTGATTCCGCGCCGGAAATTCTAGCATAAATTGGAACACTAATCGTACCTACCTTGTACGCATCGAGGATAGCTTGAGCTACCAAGTCAGTTCTAACAATACCACCGAACAAATTTACCAAAATGGCCTTGACATTTGATAATTTGCTTATGACCTCTAATGCTTTGTAAATTGTTTCAGTAGTAGCCCTTCCACCAAAATCCAAAAAGGCACCTGCTTTTCCACCAGCATCATTAACGATGTCCAATGTAGACATGACAAGACCAGCGCCATTACCTATTATTGCAATGTTTCCATCTAATTCTACGAAAGAAAAGCCGCTTTTTTCCGCTTGTTCCTGCAACTTAGTAATTTGGATATATTTTCTTAACTCTGGATGTCTGAATATTGAATTATCATCAATGATAATTTTTGCATCAAGTGCCAGACAACTGCCATCTTTTAGTATGGCTAGAGGATTTATTTCTGCCAACTCAGCCTCCTTTTCTCTAACGAGTTTCGCGAGCTTTATGACTATATTTGAAAATGACTCTGCAGTTACACCGCTTAAGCCTAAATTTTTTGCGATGCTTTCTGTAATTGATTGTGTTAACCCAGTAATAGAAATGTCCTGGATTACTTTATTTTCAACACTTTCAATATCCATTCCTCCTTCTGGAGATGAAATTAATGAATAAGTCCTTTTTCCTCTGGTCAGGAACAATGAAAGATAAAGTTCTTCATCTATATCTACGGCCTCTTCAATTAAGATTACTTTTGGACGTTCTCCCTTTACGTCTTTATTTAATAACTCTGTAAATTTTGATTCAAGCTCTTGCTTTTTCGTGCATTTCAATATAGCACCAGCCTTACCTCTTCCACCAACTGTTAACTGTGATTTAAGCACAACAGGGAATTTGAGTTTGTCTGCAATTTGACTTAATTCAAATTGGTTTTTGGCAAGATATGATTTTGGAATAGCAATATCGTACTCAGCAAATAATTCTTTACCCTGGTATTCTAATAATTTCATTCAGCAAGAATGTGAAGCCTATGTGGTGACTTATAATCCTATTTAAGCGAAAGAATCGTTTTGAAAATTTATATATCTACTCTTAAATCCGTATCCTATGGCTCAAACAATGACTGCGGTCTGGCTTATTATTTTGACAATAATTGCATGTGCTGCAGTACCTGCAGCCCTGATATGGTTGACAACTACACCTACTGCGTCCAAACCTCATTTGATACTTGGCATCACTGAATTTCTGCCATCTGGAAATAGTTTGTTTAACTATTAGAAGAGCTTATTTTCCATGCCATGATATATTGTTTCAAAGTATTTTATCAAAGTATTTTGTCACCTTTTTTAGATAATTGGTATTTGAGTCTTAAAGAACAGTTTTATGAGAATAGAAAAAATACAAGCGAGTAATAGATAAAGGTGAGAGGTTAAAACATACTAATCATGACAGTTGCTTTAAAAGTTCATCCATCATTCTTTAGAGAATTTGCTACAAAAACATGGGTTTCTCCTGCTGAGGTAATTAAGGAATTGATTGAAAATGCGTTTGATGAAGACGCTACAAGAGTACTGATAACTATTCTTAATGATTATTCCATTTCGATTGAAGATAATGCAGGAATGGATGAAAGCGAGATTCAAAAGTTCTTGTTACTTGGCTCACCCCATAAGAAAATTGATTCTATTTCGCCCAAATTAAAAAGGGTTAGGACAGGTAGGTATGGGACTGGCAGACTTTCATTTCTTACGTCATTTGAAAAGATGAAAATTAGAACTCGAAAGGGCAACTACCACAAAGCATTCTTAATCGATACAAAATCGCTTGATGCACTATTTACAGGTAAATCTAATTTACATGAGATTAGGGAACAGCGCTTATCAAGAGATGGAACTGAGATAATAGTCAGTGACGCCAAGTCGCTTGTAGATGAATTAAGATTGATAAAGGAGATTAGAAAATTGGCAGTACTCAGGCATCCTCTTTTTGAGGTATACATCAAAAAGTCATCCAATTTTAAAGAATGGAACTTTTCTAACGCTGAACTGATAAAGGTTCCCGAGATACAGGGCCACAAAATACCATTAAGTCTAGAAAAGGGGAACATAGTTGGTGAAATAACTGTAGCTCGTAGACCTTTAACTGAAGATGAGAGAGGAATTGCAGTTATGGTAGGTGGTCATATAGTTATGAGGACGTTATTCGGTTTTGATACCAAGATACCTAGGGTAACAGGATTTGTGAGATGTGACTCGTTGACATCCAGATTCGCTGATAAATCTGCGATAATAGAAGATAAGGAATTTGAGACATTTTCAAGCGTAATGAAAAAGTTCATAATTGATACGGTCATCCCCAGTCTAACGCTCTATGAAGACGTCCTTGTCACTCGCGAAGAATCAAAAATTTACAAACAAATAGATAAAGTTCTTGGTCAGGCAGTAATCGAGACCCTTGAGCCATCTGAAGAGATAGAAGGCTATGAGATAGTAGAAACCGAAACCAAGAAAATCGTATCAAAACCCGGTAATAAAACATCACCTATACCTGCTGAAGATAATTTGTTTGATAAATCAATAGAAGATGAATACAAAGACATATCTAGGAATGAAATCAAAAGGTCTAGAGATATTATAAGTGAAAAAGAAAGAAATGAGGTGGCTGCGGGAATTGATAATACTATTTTGCCTAGTTATCTGGACAGTGGACAAAATATAGACACTAAAATTTTCGAAAATGTAACAGTTACAACTCAAATAAGAAAGCCACTGATTAAGAAAACATTTGCATTGAAAAAAATTGGATACAAGATCATCCCTTACGAGGATGAATCTGATTCCAGATATAGCTTCATAAACGAAAATGTCGTATTTGTAAACAAGGCAAATCCAACGTATAAAGCGGAATCATCAAGGGGTGATGAGTTCCTTTTAAGACATATTATGAATATAGTAGCACAAGCAGTGGCTGAGTCAAGACATCCGGAAGGAAAGGAAGCATTAGAATTGCAGAACAGACTAGTTTCAGAGGCAATAAGGATCCATGACACATTCTTATCTAAAACGCCCTGACTTTCTGAAACATACTTAGTTTAAGAAACCGACGAAACGACTAAATCTAACTACATTCACTACTATCAAATCATATGGCCTTTCAATTTATGCCTGGCGCTACCGCTATAGGTTTAACGTGTCAAGATGGTATTATTCTTGCTGCTGAGAAGCGTATTTCATATGGAAATTTTGTTGTAAATAAAAATACGAAGAAAATATTCCCAATAACAGATCATGTTGCTAGTGCGTGTGCGGGAATGGTTGCAGATATGCAGGTTTTGACAAGACAGGTAGGGGCACTCGCAAAAATTAGAAGATTAGAAACTAGGAGAGACATGGCTACCAATTCTGTTGCCAAATTAATGTCAGTCATTATGTTTGAAAGAAGGTACTTCCCTTTACTGACGCAGGTAATTGTTGGAGGAGTGCACACGGTACCTGAAATTTATACTCTAGACCCTTTAGGTTCGCTTCTCCCTGACAATTACGCAGCAGTCGGCACTGGTGCAGAATTAGCGTTGGGACTAATAGATTCTGAGTATAAGAAAAATATGACAGAAGATGCATCCAAGAAACTTGCTATTAAGGCAATTAAATCATCAGTACAAAGAGACTCAGCAAGCGGAGATGGTATTGATATATTGGCGATAACCAAAAAGGGAATTGAACAGGAATCTATGAATCTATAATTTAAAATATCAATTTTTAAAATTGCCATTTGTTTGTATCGTCAAAATCATCAGGTTCGGATAGTTTTTTTCATTTCCCAGTAGATATCCCCAATATAATGTATATTGTTCAAGACAACGCCCTTCTCCATTTTTCTTGCATTCACATCATCAACCAGAGAGATACATACGGCAAGTTCTTTTTTGTGCGTTTGATCTTTTACCAAAACTATTTCGGATTCCTTGAATGTAGTAAAATCAGTGATGCCAGGTCTCATGATATTGGCACCATTACATACAAATTTTACTGCATTCATATCGACTTGGACTGATGCAAAGTGATTCAATAATTCATGCTGGGTCAGATGTGGAATGATCAGATCAGGTGCCACTTGTATTGCTATTAGGTTGTTTCCCACAAGAAGCCGTTTATTTACATCTATTACGTAGGCCTGCAGATTCTTAACAGCAGTGATGGAATTTGTTGGCCAAGTTTTATTAACCAGGTCTGTGATATCATGTATTTCTCTCTTTGATAAAGAATGCACCTTCAATTATTTTGTTCATGTTTTTCAGTTATTTATCGATATCCATACTTTTCACTTCCTGACACCTGATAATACCCAATTGGAAAAATTGAATTGCGTTTAGGATTTCAGATTTTATGGCGAAGTGATAGATTTGATATTTTTTTCACACGTTCTACACCATTAATTCTCTCGATTACCTTTAATGTCTGTTCAGTAACAAGATGATCCCACTTAATATTTTTCACCATTCTCCTCCTAATTTCGGTTCCTGAAAGATCATTTCGATTTAGTAGTTTTGGTTCTATTACGGTGATATTT
>DATADQ010000131.1:0-3179 GCA_036258455.1 Nitrososphaeraceae archaeon
TAGAACCATAATACAAATTGAATCCGGCAGATATTCTTCATCTAAAGAAAGGATGCTTTCCATAGCTAAATCTATGTTAACAACCAAGAAAAGCCCTAGTGTTGAAGACCTGATAAGGATGTACGAATCCGATGGAATTACGCCTGATTTTTTACTTGAAACTGGAGTTATAGAAAAAATACCACCAGATTTTTATTTGAAATTAGCAGAGCTGCATACCTCACATGAATCAAGACAGGTTCCAGTTGTTGAGACTGTACCTGGACGACTGAAGCCCACAAGATTATTGTATTATGAAGATGAGTCCATTAGAGAATTTAATGCAAGAATTCTTAGAATACTTAAAGGCAAATACGTGATTTTGGATAAAACCGCATTTTATCCCAGAGGAGGGGGACAAGAACCAGATTTTGGATATATCGAAGGTATGAAAGTTACAGATGTAATAAAACAAAATGATTTAGTTCTTCATAAAATAAATGTCCCATCTAAAGGTAATTTTCCGGAGAATAAAATAGTCCAGGGAATTGTTGATAACGCAAGGAGAATTGCTATAACCAAAAATCATAGTGCTACCCACATATTGAATTCTGCTGCAAGGAACAGTCTTGGGTCGTGGGTGTGGCAGAATTCTGCCTTTAAGGAAGAACACTACGCAAGATTGGACATTACTCATCATTCTGCTCTGACAAGAGAAGAAATCAGGCAGATAGAAAAAACCGCCAATGAAGTGGTTCAGAGAAATTTACCAATCATAATCAAAGTATTTGAAAGATCCGATGCTGAGGAGCGATATACATTCAGGATTTATCAAGGAGGCGCAGTTCCATCAAACAATGTAAGGATAGTAAACATAGACGGGTGGGATGTCGAAGCTTGCGGTGGAACCCATGTAAATAAGACTGGGGAAATAGGTCTAATAAAAATTCTAAAAACAGAGAGAATTCAAGATGGCGTAGTAAGACTTGAATTTGTTGCTGGAAATAATGCTTTGCAGTACGTCCAATCACAGGATTCTCAATTACTACATATTGCCCAATCCCTTGGTTCAAGTAAAGAGAAAGTAGTAGAATCATTTGATAAGATAACAACGGACAATGAATTAATGAAAAGAAAATTTAGAATCCTTGTTAATAAATTTTCAGATAATATGGCTGAAAGTGTTTCTCAGAAAGCGATTAAATTAAGATCCGGAATAAAGATTTATGGTGCTTATGATGATGAAATAGGCTATGATTACTATATTGCATTAGGAGAAAAAAGTATTGATAATGATCCTTTTTTAGTATACGTTGCACTTGTTCAGGATCAAGGGAGGATAAAAGTCATAGTTTTTGCTGGCGCCGAATCAAGAAAGATCATTAAAGCTTCAAGAATTGCTAAAGAAATTTCGTTGAAACTTGGAGGTAGTGGCGGAGGAGGCACAGAGAAATTTGCCCAAGGCGGAGGAAGGGACAAGAGTAAGGTTCAAGAATGCCTGAAGAATCTTGAGAATTTGTTGACAAGTATTTTAGATTCTAGTGAAAAAAATGGCTGAAAATTCAATTGAAAAAACGCCCAATGTAGACCTCAATTGGGCAAGAGTGGGAGAAAAATGGAGAAAAAAGTGGGCTGAAAGTAGAATATTTGAATCAGAAGCTCAGTCACATAAGAAAAAATATTTTCTCACTGTGGCGTATCCTTACCCAAATTCGCCACAACATGTGGGTCACGGGAGGACATATACTTTGGCTGATGTCCATGCAAGATACAAACGTATGAAAAGCTATAATGTATTATTTCCGATGGCTTTCCACTATACCGGAACGCCTATTGTGTCAATGTCACAAAGAATCAAATCAAATGATCTAGAATTAATAGAAACTTTCCAACAAATATACAAGATCCCTTCTAAAATAATATCAAGTTTCAAAGAACCTAAAAAAATTGCCAGCTTTTTCCATGAAGAAATCAAACAAGGAATGAATGAAATGGGGTATTCTATTGATTGGAGGAGAGAATTTACAACGATAGATAAGGGCTATTCAAAATTCATTTCATGGCAATTTAGAAATCTCAGGAAGAATGGTTTAATAGTACAAGGATCTCATCCAGTTGGATGGTGTCCCCGGGATCAAAATCCAGTAAGTCAACATGATACTATAGGTGATATCGAACCAGAACTTATTGAATATGTGCTTGTGAAATTTAAATTTGAAGAACAATATATTATACCAACTGCGACATTAAGACCAGAAACTGTTTTTGGTGTGACTAATTTATGGATAAATCCTGATATAAAATACGTAATTGCACTTGTAAACAGTGAGAAATGGATAATTACTAAAGATGCTGCAAATAAGTTGGAATTTTTAAACCAAAGTGTCTCGTTAATTTCAGAAATAGATGGAGCTGAGCTGATTGGAAAATCTGTATTTGATCAATTAAGGAAGGAGCACGTACCTATATTTCCTGCATCATTTGTAAATCCTAATAATGGGACTGGAATTGTCATGTCGGTTCCAGCACATTCGCCTTATGATTACCAAGCTCTGGTTGATTTAAGGAAGGACACCGATACCTTGAGAAAATATGACATGACTGTTGATATTGTTCCGATAAAGGTAATACATACTGATACGTTTCCCTCAAATGACTCATCTCCCGCAGAATCCATTGTGACTAGCTATTCAATAACGGATCAGAACGATCCGAAACTTGAAGAGGCAACAAACAAACTTTATTCTGAGGAATTTCACAGGGGGATTCTTTTGCCAAACATAGACATAGTCGGAAATCTAGGTGTGTTGAAAGCAAGAGAGACAATAAGGGAAAAAATCATCACTCAAGAAATTGGAACCACGATGTATGAATTAAAAAATGCGGTAAAATGTAGATGCGGTACTCCATGTGTAGTTAAGTTACTAACAAACCAGTGGTTTATCAATTATGGTGATGAAAATTGGAAAAAATTGGCATACGATCTGCTCGACAATATGGAAATTCTACCTGAAGAAATAAGGCAAGAATTTACAAACGTTATAGATTGGCTAAAGGAAAGAGCATGTGTAAGAAAAACCGGTCTAGGAACAAAACTCCCATGGGACAATGAGTGGATTATTGAAAGTCTAGCAGATTCAGTTATCTATATGGCTTATTACCCGTTATCAAGATATATTGGCAATAATATCGATTCACAA
>DATADQ010000132.1:0-10863 GCA_036258455.1 Nitrososphaeraceae archaeon
GCAATGATATCTGGCATGATAACAGTGATGGAGTTATCATTTCGACTCCAATTGGATCGACAGCTTATTGTATGTCCGCAGGAGGCCCAATGGTTTTGCAAAGGTCGCAGGTCTTTGTCATTGTTCCAGTTAATTCAATGGATAATACTCGCAGACCTCTTATAGTCCCTAATACCGATAGATTGGAAATTGAAGATATACTCTGTAGGTATCTGTGTGAAGTAATCTTGGATGGTGGAAAAAGGGTAGCCGTTAGAAAAAACATTGTATGTGAAAAACATGAATTCCCAGCAAAATTTGTGAGATTGATTAAGGATTCTCCTATGGATATAATCGCTAAAAAGGTAAAATTGGCAGAAGATTTACTTGATATGCCGCCAAGTGCTAAATTGATTTTAAAAACACTTGAATATGAAGGTGAAATGAGTCAAAAGGATCTGAGCAAGAGAACGATGCTGCCGGAGAGAACTATAAGACTATCATTGAGCCACCTTATCCAACGAGGGTATGTTAGGAAAAAGACCTCATTACGTGACGCCAGACAAAAAACGTATGAATTAAACCTAAAACTCTGACCTGGACGCAGATGTTATGAACGCTTTAAAGGCTTCTTCCGGCCTACCTGGTATACTGCTAAATTCAGAATGATACTGAACAGCAAAAAAGAACTTGTTTGATGGAATTTCGAGAATTTCAATTCTTCTACCCATATCGGAATGGCCTGATAATACCAGGCCTTTTTCTTCTAAAATTTGTCGGTACCCCTGATTAAATTCATATCTATGCCTATGTCTTCGTTGGATTTCTTTATTCTGGTATATCTTGTTGGCCAATGTCCTCGGTACTATTGTTATATCATGTTTTCCCAATCTCATTGAACCACCAAGGTTAAGAGCATTTTCCTGTTCTGGCATGAATTTTACCAATGAATTATTGTCATTAGGGTTAAATTCTTGAGAACTAGCATCAGTTATGTCACACTGATTTCTTGCAAATTCAATTAATGATAATTGAAATCCAAAACAGATTCCTAAAAATGGTATATTCTTCTGCCTCGCATAGTTAATTGAATTTATTATTCCTTCACTTCCCCTAGCTCCAAATCCTCCTGGGACAAGTATTCCATCAAACTTTTTCAAAACTTTCAGCTCATCTTTATGGCCATTTTCAAATTTTTCAGAATCTATCCATTCAACATTTAGTTTCCTGCCCAACTTCGCAGATGAATGTTGCAATGCTTGATAAACGCTCACATAGCTATCTGGTAAATTTACGTATTTACCAACAATTCCTATGTTGACATTTCCTAAAAAATTAAAGAACGAATTTGTTACTTTTTTCCATTCCGTCCATTTTATGTTACGGTTTTTCAGATCAAACTTGTCCGAGATTACATCAACTATTCCCTGATCTTTTAATATTTCTGGGACATCGTAAATCGAAGGGCAATCATGACATGAAATAACACATTGCTCTCTGATGCTGGCAAACATTGAAATTTTGTGTCTTGCTTCTCTATTCAATGGTTTTTGACATCTGACCGCCAGGATGTAGGGATGAATTCCAATCCTTCGGAGTTCCTGAACACTGTGTTGCGTGGGTTTTGTTTTTTGTTCACCAACCACATCCAAAATTGGAGCTAATGTTACATGTATGAATAGTGTTTCTGAATCGCCTTCTTCTAACTCCATTTGTCTAAAAGATTCTAGAAATGGGAGACTTTCTATGTCACCAACGGTACCACCACATTCAACAACCAAAACATCGTAGCCTTTAGACAGGTTTTTCAAACTGTTCTTTATTACGTCAGTGATATGAGGAATTATCTGAACGCATTGACCCAGATATTTGCCTTCTCTTTCAGCCCTTATCACATCAGAATAGATCCTTCCAGTAGTAATGTTATGCCATTTTGTCATTGGAGTATTAAGAAATCTCTCATAATTTCCCATATCCATATCACACTCCCCGCCATCGTCTGTAACAAAAACCTCTCCATGTGCCGTAGGGTTCATCGTTCCTGCATCGTAATTTACGTACGGATCAATTTTCGTACAGGTTACCTTTAAGCCAGTTAGCTGTAATAGCTTTGCAACCGAAGAAGCAACTATTCCTTTTCCAAGACCTGACATTACTCCTCCAGTAATAAAAATAAATTTTGGAAATTTGTTACTGGGTTTACTGGTTCTATACCGCACATTAGACTTTATATTCTCACCTTTTTAATCGTTTTCAGACTATTTCGCAATTTGAGGAGATTAACGAAAATAAATGATTAAATTTTCAACTACTACATAATACGATTTTCTTATCTCTTATATGACTAAAAAACTGTATCAAGATTGTCCAATATAACCTACATTAGCAAAAAAACTAAGGATTGCATTCACATACTCATTATCTCTGTTAAGATGGTACATTGTATTTGCCATTCGTTTTTCCTTGATCCAATCAATACTAAGTAGATCTTTTAAATTTCTTTTGATATCTTCTCTTTTTAATCCTGTTCTTTTATGGAGAACATAAATAGTTACCATTTTATTTTCTTCAGCTAATGCTTTGATTATCTTGATTTTGCCTATTGTTCCAATTCCATTTTCTATAATGGTCTTGCTATCAAAATCCATTTATTTTTTATTTATTTGTTGTTCTAATAAAGGTTCTAATTCAACCAATGATGTTATGTTCATTCCGATTTCCTTTAATGATTTCATTTCGATTATTTTTCTATCAAGAAGATCGTTCATGTAATTCTCAAATTCAAATTTTTTTATCTTATGTTCATCAGCCAGCTCTAATGCGTAGATGCGAATTTCCTTTAATTCAATGTATTGCTTTTTTCTCTTATTTTGCACTTTTACAATGGCCATCAGTGTAAGGAGATGACTCTTCGGAAGTTCCTTTAAATCGTCAATTGTGATCGACGGTTTATTGTAACCATGTACTTTGCGAATTTGGTCTAATGTGATTCGATCACTTCCGTTTGCTTCTGCTAGATTGCCTGTATATAAGAGTAGGTCCAGAGAATATCTAACGTCCCCTCCTACGTGGGAAGATGTTGTTATAAGTGATACTTCATCGATTATATCAGTACCGACAACATTAGGATTGAATGATTCTGAAGATCTTGTAATGAGAATGTCGCTTATTTGTTCTATAGAATAAGGTGGAAATTCTATTGGTATTCTTCCTAAAGTACTTAATTCTGAACTTTCAATTTTATCATGAAAATCGGTGCTTCTTGCTATGAAGATAACACCTATAACATTACAGTGCTTTGATAAATCAAATTCATTAAGGCGCGTGAAATCATAAATTATCCCACTGTCTTTGTTTGACCGTAACAAAAACTCTATTTCATCCAAAATAATCAGAGTGTATAATTTGTTCTCATGTAAATACGAAAGAAGATATCTTAACATCTCTTCAGCGCTAAGGCCTTGTGATGGGAGTTCCGGAGCTATTTTTTCCAAAAGGAACCTATAAACCGCATATTTATTGCCCCCCTGTAGTTTTAGATTTATATATGCAACCTTAAGTGTTAATCCAGACTTTTTAAATTCACTCTCCAATATATTTGAAAATTTTAATATTGTAGATGTCTTTCCAATTCCTGATCTTCCTACTACTTGTGGAGTCGAAAACAAGAATTCATCCGGTTTGATGTATGAATCTTTAAACATCATTAGAAGCAGCGACATCTCTTTTTCCCTATGACGAAGCTCATCAGGTATGTATCTTGGTGATAATTTAGACCTATCAAGGAATATCTTACTTTCTGACAATTCTCAATTAGATTGATGGCATGATCATAATATATTTATTAATTAATCATGACTTTGTGACCACCTCAATCCGTACCGTCATTTTCATTTTTGACTCATCGGGATATCTTTTTATCTCTAGACTCAGATGGGACTTTCTCCCAATTGACGCCACCTAACTTATGTGGGCTTATGCAGCTGAATACAGTTATATGATTAATATTGAAAATACTGTCTGATGTAGCCTTGAGCAAATTTTTCTCTAGAGAAACGGGCCTAAAAACACTGGCCGATAATTCTTACAAAGCAATCAACGAGGGATTGTATGATGCAGACAAGTATGACTATGATAGTCATTCTGTAATTTCACTGAAAAAAATAATCATGATGTGTCATCACGTCCCCATAATTTCAGAGATAAAATTTGCATCACCCTCAAAGGGTAGAATCCTCGATCAATCAAAGATAAATCCTAACGATTTGGCTATACAAATGACTAATTCTGGATCAGTCGGAATTTCTGTCCTCACTCAGCCTTACTTGTTTGATGGTTCTATTCACAATCTTGCAACTATGAGAAAAAGTGTTGATGTCCCTTTATTAATGAAAGATATCGTAGTCAGCGATGTTCAAATTGATGCAGCAAAGAAAATAGGCGCAGATTCCATCTTGTTAATTAAATCGTTATTCGATAAGGGATTTACCGAAGGAAGCCTAGAAAAATTCTCTGATTATGCCATGAAAAAAGGCTTGGAAGTCATTACTGAAGTTCACTCAGAAGATGAATTTGGAGAAGTACTGAAAAATAAAAAGCAGCTTATTGGTATTAATAATAGAAACTTGAATACTCTTGAAGTTGACATTAACGTTACTATTACACTTTTACAAAAATTCGATAAACAAAACAATATTATAATAAGTGAAAGTGGAATATCTAAATCAGCTGAGATTACCAAATTAAGATCAATTGGAGTTGACGCATTTCTTGTTGGCACAAGCATTATGGAATCTGGAAATGTTTTTGAAAAGGTAAAGGAGTTATGTCATGCTTAAAATATTACATGAAAATGCATATTTAGTGAGTATATCACAATGACTAAGTTACAAGAGTTTCCAATAGATGGTAAATATGGAAAATATGGTGGAAAGTATATTCCCGAGACTCTGGTTCCAGCAATAAATGAGCTTGAAGATGCATACGAAAAAATAAAAAACAATCCAAATTTTAAGAAGGAACTCAATTATTATCTTCAAAATTATGCTGGAAGACCGACGCCACTGTTTTTTGCCAAAAATCTGACTGATTATGTCGGCGGTGCAAAGATCTTTCTTAAAAGAGAAGATCTTTTACATGGTGGAGCACATAAAACCAATAATTGTTTGGGACAGTGTCTCCTAGCCAAGAAAATGGGTAAAAAAAGAATAATTGCTGAAACTGGTGCAGGTCAACATGGAGTAGGAACGGCAATGGCCGCAGCTGTTCTTGGATTGAAGGCAGAAATCTACATGGGAACTATAGATATTGAACGACAAAAATTAAATTTATTCAGAATGGAGCTCCTGGGAGCAAAAGTACACTCTGTAGATTCAGGAACAAAAACTTTGAAGGATGCAATAAATGAAGCGTTAAGAGATTGGATAACAAATGTAAAAGATACTTACTATTTGATAGGTTCAGTGGTAGGTCCGCATCCATATCCTATGATAGTAAGAGATTTTCAGAGCGTAATAGGTGAGGAAATCAAATCACAGTTTAATAGCGTTACAACAAGACCGCCAGATGCTATTGTCTGTTGTGTAGGTGGTGGTAGTAACGCAATGGGAACTTTCTTCCCATTTCTAGATGATCCAAATGTATCTTTGTATGGAGTTGAAGCTGGTGGTTTAGGTATTAGAACAGGAAAACATTCGGCCACATTGAAAGTAGGATCTGATGGCATACTACACGGAATGAGAACATATCTTTTGCAGGATAAATTTGGACAGATATATGACACACATAGCATCTCAGCAGGATTGGATTATCCAGGCGTGGGACCTCAACATGTGCAGCTAAAAGATATCGAGCGTGCAGAATATGTTACCTGTAATGATAACGAGGCACTGGATGCCTTTTTTAAGCTTTCAAGGTTGGAAGGAATAATACCAGCTTTAGAATCATGTCATGCAGTTTCATATGCAATGAAGTTGGCAAAAAAAATGCGAAAAGATCAAAATATTATTATTACATTGTCCGGAAGAGGCGATAAAGATATAGATCAAGTGATAAAGTTTAAAAAAAAATACATTCGCGGGTCAAAATAAGTGTCTTATTTACAAAATAATAGAATTGAGAAAAAATTCTCTGAATTAAAATTAAGGAAACAAAAAGGTCTCATATGTTATGTTGTGGGAGGGTATCCTGATCCAATAACTAGTGAAAAAATAATTTCATCTGTTGTTGATGGTGGGGCTGACATTATAGAAATTGGTATTCCATTTTCAGATCCGATTGCTGATGGACCGATAATTCAGGATGCTTCGTTCAGAGCGTTACAGAGTGGAATTAATCCAGATAAATGTTTGAATCTGATAAGTAAGACAAGGAAAAAGTATCCAGGCCTTCCAATAGTTATAATGACATATTCTAATATTCTGCAAAAAAAAGGATTCAAGAAATTCATGGAGATGGCGAAGGATGCAGGAACAGATGGCTTTGTTCTACCCGATATGACTATCGAAGAATCTAAAGAATATTTAGAGTATTCTAAAGAACTCCAATTGGCATCTGTCTTTTTTGTCGCACCAAATACCTCGAATTTTAGAATCAGAAAAACACTTGGTGTTTCAACAGGTTTTGTCTATGTAGTTTCGGTATATGGTACCACTGGAATGAGGGATTCTTTTAATAAATACACACTTACTGCGATTAGGAACATAAAAAAATTAAGCTCAAACAGAAATAATATTTCTGTTGGTTTTGGAATAAGCAGTCCACATCACATAAGACTTATGTCTAGTTATGGAGCTGATGCTGTTATCGTTGGAAGTGCTATTATTGAGATGATAAATAGAAATAAAGATAATAATATACATCACTTGCAAAATAAATTAAAAAATTATGTTAAAACACTAAAGAATGCTTGTTATAATAAGAAGTAACAAAGATAGACATATTAGCTGGTGATAATCCCACTAAAATCCGTCGAAAAGAACATATTATTTAGACTAACTTGAAATTTCTTTCCATATCTTTCTACGATAATTTCAACGTCATCTAATGAATCCGAAATCTGATTATTTACCAGTTTTGCTATAATTACGTGTACGGATTCATGTGATATCAGTGCACTCATAAAGCCCTCAATATCCTCAAAATCATTTTTCTTATTTTTTGCACCCTCCTTCGATTGTACAATGACCATGCTTTGCCCCTCATAGGTAAAATATGCCGGTACATCATCAGATGCACATGAGAATACAAAATCATTAATTGTCATTTATCTAAAATCTGTTATTTTGCCTATAGTATAAAATATTCTGCATCAGGATGATGAACTACTATGGCAGCAGTTGAATATTCAGGGGTTATTTGACCTGCGGAAGTAAGATTGATGCCACAAGTAGTTGGATCAATTAGTTTCCATACTAAATAATGCTGCATAATATCAGGACAACTTGGATATCCCCAACTATATCTAAGGCCTCTATTTTTATCAATATTCAATTCTCTTCTTATCCTATTGTGAACCCATTCTGCTAGAGCTTCTGCTGTCTCCACTGCTAGGCCATGAAGATAATAGGCGTCTGTATATTCATTGTTTGAATTTAATTCTTCAATTTTAGAAACTGTTTTTTGACCGACTGAGACTACCTGAAAAGGAACAATGTCTTGTTTTCCAAAGTAGTCTGTAATACACAGGTGTTTTGGTTTAGATGATCTTGGAAACTCAAAAACGACTTCACCTGGTTTCTCCGAGTCAACAACAAGTTTGTTAACCTGGTTGTGACATTTGAAATAAGAATAGATAGCATTTGGTGAGAAGAGATCCTCATCAATTACTCTCCTCTTCCACTCTAAGAGTAGCGCTTCTGGATCATCATTCATTTTAGATGCTGCTTTTCCTCTTATACCCCATGAGAGTACAAAAAGAGATTTTTTATTCAAATATTGCCAAACTTCATCAAGGTTAATTTCTGATGGTGTTAGTTTTATTGGAGTATCTAGTTGCGGTATGGTTGGTAGACTAGCGGGTGTTATTTTACTAATTATGGTATCTATGTCCCTTTTTATTCCTATTATTTTCTTTTCCTCAAATTTGTTAATCTTGTCATTCCACTCCTGAATGAACTTATCTCTTGTTGGGGATCTCAATTTGTTCATTATGTTTAGTCCATCAAAGGCTGTTTTACAGTAGAAAACTCCTGCCTTATACACGTCATCTGACTTTGCAATTCTATTTATGTAATCACTATTTATTGCCGCACCACCGCATAGTGTTGGAATATTGAGTTTTAGTTCCTTTGCAGTTTCAAGAAAATACTGCATTTGTTTTGAAGTTGAAACTAATAATGCTGACAATCCCACCGCATCTGCCTGCACTTCTTTAATTTTGTCTACAACTTGTTGGATTGGAACTTGTTTACCAAGATCATAAACTGTATAGCCGTTGTTTGAGAAAATTGTTTTTACGAGATTCTTGCCTATATCGTGCACGTCACCATAAACTGTACATAAAACTAGTTTACCTTTGCTTACTCCTTGTTTCTTGACAAGATATCTCTCCAGCTCCGATACTGCCGATTTCATACATTCTGCTGATTTCAGCACAAAGGGTAAAATTAGCTCACCGGCTCCAAACTTATCACCAACTTCCTTCATTGCCGGGAGTAATACTTCATTTAGGGTTTCAACTGCTGCGTCGTGTGATAATTCGGGATATTGTTTTAGCAATGTCTGCTTTTCAATATTTTCAGAGTTTATCTTTAGTTTTTTATCAAGTTTGTTAATAATAGATCCAACTACGTCATCTTCAATTCCATCCTTGATACGATTTACTATACGATAGTAGCAACGTTTGTCAAAATCCCAGTCTTTATTTATTTCTTCTAACGCCTGGGTATTCTTAGATACGATAACATTCTTATTCTCAAAATAGTAAATCAACTCAGAAAGTGCACTAGGGTGCCTATTAAATATAAGATCCTCTGCAAGTTTAATTTGTTCGTCTTTAATTTCTCCTATAGGGATTATGTCTTTTGCATTAATAATTACCATATCAAGTCCTACTTTTAATGCGTGATGCAAAAATACTGAATTAATGATTTTTCTGGCATTTACAGGAAGGCCAAAACTAATATTGCTTAAACCGAGAGTGGTAAAACAACCTTCAATTTCTTTTTTGACTAAGGAAATCCCTTTAAGGGTTTCAATCGCAGAATTTGCGTATTCTTGCTCACCAGTTGCTAATGTGAAGGTAAGTACATCAAATATGTATTGCCATGGTTTTAATCCGTATTTTTTTCCGGTCTCAGAGAGCAGTCTTGCTACTTTTATTTTATCACCTGATGTCTTTGCCATTCCATTTGGTCCTATACACATTGAAATTGAGGGGATTCCAAAATTTGCCATGATTGGGGCAAGAGAATGGAAACGCGAGCCATCTCCTTCAAGATTGATTGAATTGATGATAGGTTTTCCTGGAATTTGATAAATAACTTCAGTAATTACTTTTGGATCAGTTGAATCAATTACCAGAGGTGCATCGATTTCAAGGCTTAATCTTTTCACCAACTTTTTCATAAATTCGAGTTCGTCGGATCTTTCGGTTGTTGCTACACAGACATCAATACAATGTGCTCCATCATTTACTTGCTCTCTACCAAGATCTATTAGGCCATCAAAATCATCGGATAATACCAGTCTTTTCGCCTTTTTTGAACCCTGTGTATTTAGACGCTCCCCTATTATTAATGGCGGAGGAATTTGCACTAAATCTACAGCCTTTAACGCTGAGCTGACGCGGGGTACATGTTTTAAGTCCATTTAGTAGTTATATTGTCAATTGTTAGTTTGTGAATTATAAGTTATACGATTTTAATGTATTTTTGAGTTCTTTGATATGCTCAGGCGTCGTTCCACAACAACCTCCTATCATTTTCACTCTCTTGTATTTGTGCAAGAACTCCCCAAGCTGATGTGACATGTCTTTTGAAGTCATTTTGTAAATAGCCGTGCCACCTTCATTAAATGGCATACCCGCATTAGGCATGACAAGGATGGGTAGTTCGTTTTGTTCATCCAACCATCTTATACTTGACTCCATTTCAGCCGGTCCGGTGGAACAATTTAATCCAAAAGCAGAAATTCCCATATCACTAACGGTCGTATAGGCTGACTGCACGTTTGTGCCAAGTAACATCTTGCCATATTTGTCCAAGGTTACGTTAGATATAATTGGCAATTTTTTTCCAGTTTTATCCATTGCATTAAACGATCCCGTTATAGCAAGTTTAACTTCTAATATATCCTGACTCGTCTCTATAAGCAGAACATCGGCACCTCCTAATATTAGTCCCTGCGCTTGCAAATCAAATGCATCTGTAATGGTATTCAAGTCAATATTACCCAAATCAGGATCGTTTGAGCTTGGAAGATATCCTGTAGGTCCCATTGATCCAACTACATACTTCTTTTCATTTGCGAATTCCTTAACTACTCTATTAGCAAGCTCTGCAGCTGACTTGTTTATTGATACTGTTTCGTCACCAAATCCATACTCTTGGAGTTTTATTTGGTTACTTCCAAAGGTATTCGTTTCAATGCAGTCTGATCCAGCCTCCAAATAGCTCCTATGGATATTTTCGATCCATTTGGGTCTGGATAAAACAAGTCCATCATTGAATCCGTCCATCTTGTTTGGAAAATCTTCTGGTTTTGGTTTGAGTTTCTGTATTTCAGTTCCCATAGCGCCATCGAAAAGCACTACTCGTTCTTCAATTTCTTCAAGAAAGTACCTTGCCATATCAGATCGAATTACTTAAGATGATCAATTTTATCTACATATATTGTTTGAGAAAATATAATGCAAATTATTCGTCTCCTTTTCAATTTATAGAT
>DATADQ010000133.1:0-4589 GCA_036258455.1 Nitrososphaeraceae archaeon
TTCTTCCATTCCATGATAGGTTATATCAGGAGTAACAAAGTTTTTTGCCTCATCTATTTTTCTCTCATTAAATATAGTCTGAACAAATTTTTCAGCAATCTCCTTGTTATGAGCTTCTGTCATGCCCTCATTCCTTTAAAGCTACCATTAAAGTTTTCTATTGATCTATTAAAATAATGTATCTGCTACAAAACGGATTCAAAAATCCGATGGCTCAATTAACCAGATCTACTAGACGAACTAACTAATCGATCGTTAATTGATTTGCTCGCTTAGAACGGCTTAGAAATAGATCGTCTAACTATCCGAAAATTTGATGGTATAAATATTTAGAGGAATGAAATTGATGTTAAGTTTTATAGTTTCGCTATTAATTCCGTTTTCATTTTCTGAAATTCTTCATCTGATAAGATTCCTTGCTTGTGAAGATCCGCTAACTTTTGCAGTTTTTGAGTTACATCTTCCTGACCGGATGGTTGTTGAGGCTTTGATTGTTGTTGTTTTAACTCATCTATCTGTCTTTGTTGGTCTGCTTTTAATTGGTTGATTTCTTGCTGGTGAGCTGCATCTTGTTGCTCCATTTCAGCTCCCGCACGACGTCTGGCTACGCCCGCACCTATTGCTGCTGAAGCCCATCTACCTCTCATAATCTCAATTATAATACCCACAATAAATAAACTTATCTAAACGAGCTTGAAATTAACTATGACATTAAAAAATATCTCATAACTTTCACTTATAATCCACTTTATCTTTTCCTCCCACTCCATAATTATTGATAACCTGTGGCTTCTTCTAATCCGTTCCTTTATCGATAGTTTTCCTTATTTTCCTTAGAGATTTCTGTTCATAAACATTTAAGAATCTGCTTATGAGGATATCGTCTGTCTTAATGTATCAGCATGATGATGGGTGAGCAATTTTATGAAGACTAGATTACTAGGAATGGAAATACTTCTGATTGATCTGTGATACTCCTCTACCAACCTAGTTATAGGTGATTTCGATGATTCTAATGAATTCAATATAGCATTCCTTATCCGAGTAACATTATATTTTTTTATTATCTTGTAAGGAACATTCTCAGTGGCAGCCATAACAAAGATATTAGGCATATCTCCTTGAACATCTTCCTCTATATCCTCCCAGTCGTCCATTAGATCAAGTAACGCTTGATTATAATGAAGAACCAAGGAAACATTTTCATTAAAGCTCGGTAACTTGGCATCTAAAACTCTTGCATAAATTATTGATGCGTCTGAAGATTTACATAGACTAAAATTTCTTATTTCATTATATGAAAAAGAGCTGCCTTCAAGTAGACGACTTTTAACAATCTGCTCAAATTTCCAAAATGGCCAGAATTGCTTTATTGAAAAACCTATTGAATAATCAAGATGATGTTTATCGATTTCGTTCGCAAGTATTTTATTTATGGACCGGTGCACTTTTCTTGCCAGCAAAGCATATCTTTGATTTTTTGTCTCAAAAAATTTATCGTAAAGGAGAACATATCTAGTCAAAAGCCTTATCATTCTATATACCCATAATGCTTGCTCCATATCTTTGGTATCAAAGTATGTAGCTACAAAGTATGTAGGATCTTGTGCCTTTTCATCTACATTTCTAAATGTGGTTGATATATTTAGATCATACATCATCAATAACTTACTTAAAGATATCATCTGCTTTAAGAAAGTCATTTTATCATCAGGAAAGGTCAATTCCTTGGCGACTTTAGAAATTTCATTGATAATGGATTTTTCCTTTTTGTCTTTCAGGTCGATAGTTTTGATTTCCACCATGTGTGATGACTCCCTTCAATTATAAATAGTATGAATATCTGTTGTAGAGTTTATTAAATCTAAAATAATTACTCTCAGAGTGATAAATATGATGTCGAGGATGGACTAAAATGGACGAAGAGGTCGTACCATTAAATTTATTTTAGATTAGTCGCTAATTGATAAACCTGAAATTCATCTCTTACCCTTTGACATAACTGATTAATAGTAACAGGTTTTTCAATAAACGAATCTATGATACCCTCTTGTAAGTAGCGTTGAAAAACTAAATCATTTTCAACTTCATAGGCACTTATGAGTATCGTTCTAACATTAGGGTTTAGTTTTTTTACTTTTTTTAATAGTTCCAACCCGTTTAGATTAGGCATTCTTAAATCTGAAATGATAAGGGCATAGTTTTCTTTATTATCTGTAAAGTGTTCTATTGCAATTACGGGATCATTAAAACTTACAACTGAAATACCATCAATAGTTCCGCACAAAGCGTCATGAAAGAGCTCGGTCATATCTAACTCGTCATCCACGATACTAACAATTTTATTGTTAGTAGACAACTACTCCAACTCCAATGGACACTCTGGAGTCAGCTAATGAGAAGAAAATGTTTATAAAGTTTTTCTGCTTATATTTGAGAAATCTTACAATAATATGAATATATTACTTTATATGACTAATACTTTCAACTATTTTTCCCGAAAAAGCTAAATTTTATCACTCTTCAAATAAAGTTCACATTAGAAACCTAGTTATTTAAAACATCATGACTGGAGCCTGAGATTACAGTGACATCAGATTATGTCAAGCGAAACGATTGGCAAATTTCTCTCAAACCATTACGAAAAAATCATTAAAAGCAAAGAAAACTGGTGGGAGGAGCTAATTTGATTATATGAACAAAGACAACCAAATAAACCCACCAGTTTCTTTTGTCCTAGGATATCTTGTAAAACTTACTATAAAACAGTAGGATAACCAATCGAAGAGGGGGAGTAGTATGTGTTAGTCCTACTCGATTTTACGAACCAACCAGTTTCGAAAGTTAAAAATGTGTTAAATGTACGAAATTTTAATATTTGATCACTACTATTGACGTATGCACAAATCATAGTTGATAACAACGGTATATTATATCTATTAATCCCAAATGGATATGTGCAAGACTTATGTCAAATATGCAATAAAAATGAAATAGAAATATATCAACTTGATAATGAAGTTTGTTTCGATTGTTGGATGAATCAAACTAATCCCCAAATTTAGATAATGTTTACCTTTTAAGAAATCAAATATCTTTGAAAGATATCCATAAGCAGTCTAGATTACATTAATTTCCCATATTTCTGGCATTGTCTTGAGTGTTTTTCTTCAAGCGGGCCTTGCCCAATATTTATACTCCAGATTTCTTCCTCCTTCTATAGTTCTTCTTGCTGCACAGTAGAATACATTATGTTTGCGCGCCCAATTTCCTGCAAGAATACCCCTCCCCGGTTTAAAGTTTACAATTTTATCTCGTTCACTAGTCTCGATGTCGAAGTCTAATCCTAATGCTTTAATAACCTTATCAACCATTGATTGGGAATCAAGACGCAAAATTGCCTTGTTACCGCATTCAGAGAGGACTAAATCATCAAGTTTGTCCGCCCTTTGACTGACCAAGATGAGAAACAAACCAAACTTTCTTCCCTCGGCTGCTATAGTACGAAATTGTTCTCTAACCAAGGATTCATGTCGAGAACGCGGGCTTGAGGGGATAAAATTATGTGCTTCATCTAGTACTATGAAAGTAGGTACCCTTCGGTCCTCGTCACGAGGACGATTCATCGCTTCTTCCCATTTCTTTACGGCATTTTCCCACTCTTCTGTTAAAATTGAATTAAGAACTAGTGCTCTTAGCTCATTATTATTTATGGAAGGCAAATCTATCACCTCCAAGCGTTTCTGACCTTTCGACGTATAAGGCCTCTTGGCTAGAATGCCAAGAGATTGATACCGTTCAATTAAGCCAAAATAGGAGTTTACTGTTTCCCAACTGTAGGACTCAAATACGAATCTGGCTTTTTCGATTGATTCATTCCCCAAGCCTGCCGCTCCCAAAGATATCAGAGAATCATATAAGGTACCTAACTTGATTGGGTTTTTTAAAATTTTGGTCATTCTAGTCCTTGTCGTATCGTTGGTACTTGTTCTCAATCTTTCATCCATATTTTGTCCATCTGCTCTCAATTTTTCTATCATTTTGACTCTTTCTTCATTGGGCATTTCTTGCAATGTTTTAAAAATATTCTTGACTTTACTTATGATATCTTCTCCATTGGTATCATCAGAAAATTGGCCAAATTGATTGAACAGTTCCTTTGCCCAGTTATGACAGTGAAACATTTCAGTACTCCTCGGATGATCACTTGGTATGAGAAATTCAAGCGATATTGATGGCCACCATATTTTTAGCTCCTCATCCTTAGGTTCTTTTGGTACTCTATTTGTCCTTATGACAAATTCATCCATTACGGATCTCCATTTTTTTGCAAACTCATTTCTGGTCTCGAGCGTGAGTTTGCCCATGCCCGTTTTAGTATCATATTTTTCCGTTAGAATCTGATCAGAACTCCACAACTCTTCATCAATTTCATTTATCCTCCTAAAATCGCCATTAGGATCCAAAATCAGACATCTTGCTTTTGATTTAATCATAATTTCTTCAACTAGTCTACCAAGGAAGAATGACTTTCCTGAACCAGATTGAGCAATTATTACCGTATGTTTGTCCATCTTATCAGTTGGAAT